>CAXMQC010000293.1:0-4945 GCA_964195285.1 Akkermansiaceae bacterium | reverse complement strand
GCCGGCAATCGGCTTGAGAGACAGATTGGCGATGGCGTAGCCGGGCTGGCGGTGGGCGACCGTGTTGGTTCGCACCCACATGGCGAATTCCGGGTCCGCCTCGCGCTTCTCCTCCAGCTCCGGGGCCACCGCGTCAAGGGTCTCATAGGCGGGCGGGGCAAAAAACTGTTTGATGCGCGCGAGCTCTTCGGCCGGCATGTCAACGGCGGCGTCCTTGATGTGGCGCCACTCCTCCTCGACCATCTCGGTAACCTTGTCGATGCCCGTCTCATGCACCAGAATCTTGATACGCGCCTTGTACAAATTGTCCCGCCGGCCAAGCTGATTGTAAACGCGCAGGATCGCTTCCAGGTACGACAGCAGGTGGTGCTTGGACAGGAAGGGTCGGATCGTTTTGCCGACAAAGGGGGTGCGCCCGAGGCCGCCGCCGACCAAGACCTCGAAGCCGACCTCACCGCCCTCGTCGCGGCGCATGATCAGGCCGATGTCATGGACACGTACCGCGGCGCGATCTTGCGGCGCACCGGTCACCGCGATCTTGAACTTGCGCGGCAGGAACGAGAATTCCGGGTGCAGGGTCGACCACTGGCGGATGATCTCGCAGTAGATCCGCGGATCCTCGATCTCGTCGGCAACGGCGCCGGCATAATGGTCGGCGGTGGTGTTGCGGAAACTGTTGCCGCTGGTTTGGATGGCGTGCATCTCGACGCTCGCCAGTTCCTCCAGGAGGTCGGGCACCTCGTCGAGCTTGGGCCAATTGAATTGCAGGTTCTGGCGGGTCGTGAAATGTCCGTAGCCGCGGTCGTAGCGGCGCGCGATGTCGGCCAGCTTGCGCATCTGTACCGACGACAGGGTGCCGTAGGGAATGGCCACCCGCAGCATGTAGGCATGGAGCTGCAAATAGAGGCCGTTCATCAGGCGCAGCGGCTTGAACTCGTCCTCTGTCAACTCGCCGGCAAGGCGGCGTCGGACCTGGTCCCGGAACTGACTGACGCGCTGGTCCACCAGCGTTTGGTCGAAATTGTCATATTGGTACATGGCGAGGCGAAACTCCTTTGCGCCCAAGGATCGTCTGGCCGGCCGAAGTCGGCCCGGTCGGTTGGGAACCTCAATGCGAGCCGGCCGGTGGACATTGAAGTGCGTCAAAAGACGGCTTTGACAATGCCGCACGCGCTAATCTAAGCCTGTCCCACAGTCGCGGCAACCGCTATCCGCGCCCGGCAACGCGGCCCGAGGTCAGTGTTGTCTATAAGAGATTCCGAACCTGTCGGCGGTGGCGTCCCAGATGCTGTGGCGGCACGGGTTCAACCCCATGCGCCAGGGTTTTCGCGGGGTTCGGGGGTGTTTCGATCCACCGCGGGGCGGATAGGTTAACCGAAATCCGATTAATTCTGTGATATCTGTTATATATCAGTGTGTTGTGCGGGAAATTCTGCAACAACGCCGGAACGACCCGACGCGTCGCGGCCTATGTCAGGGGCCGCGGCCCGAACGGGAGGGCGGCGACCGGGAGGCCGAACCTCGGCACTCGGGCAGCCTGCATGATCTCCACGGCGCGCTCGGGCGATACCCGGCCCCGATCGAACAGCTCCCCGGCCAGATCCTCGACGGCACGCCATGTCAGGGGCCGCCGGAGGGCGCGCAGCAGGCGCCGCTGGGACGCCAGGAAGCTGGACAGGATGTCCGCCGGCGCGGCCGGCGCCAGCCGGTAGGCCCGATCGAGGGCGCCGGCGTCGTGCGGCTCGCCCACCAGTCGGTCCTCGTCGCGCGAGCTGTATACCAGTAACAGCAGCAGCGCCCTTTGCGCGTCGTCCAGCTCGTCCGGCCCACAGCCCAGGGAGAGACGGGTGTTGCGGCAGGTGGCCCCCCAGCGTCCGGGGACGTGGCAGTCGAGCAGAGGGCCCAGCTCGCGCCGCGCCGTTGCCGTGTCGTAGAGCTTGCGGTCGCTGCCGCCGATATGCTCGGCGAGCAGTCCGGCCTGGAACGTCTCGACACCGGCGAGCACCGTGCCCCGCACCAGGCCGGGCGGGGTCACGAGCAGCCGCCACAGCATCGAGCCGTGCCAGTACACTCCGCCGCCGCGGTGGCCGACGACGAGGCCGCGCCCGCCCGGCGGCAGGCCGCGCCGCCATGCCGCCACGGCATGTCCCGCCTCGTGGTACGACGCCCACCGTCGGAGCGAGTCTTCTTCACGCATCAATACAGGTCCGCGTTGCGTGGGCCTGCTCTGGTTCGCGGTGGACCGGCTTCCCGATCGTCTCCTCATCATATCCGTAGCCTAACACCAGACTATGCCGCCGTCAGCCAGGGGCGCCGCGGGACCAGCCAGGACAGGCGTTATCCGGCCGCCGCAACGTCGACCGGCGGAGAATAAGGGAAATTTTGCATAACGAAAGTTATCGGTGCTTCACGGGGGCCTCATCCCCGGCCCGCACTTTGACGCACTATTTCAGGCAAACGAAAAGACCCTAGATCACCCGCAGGATGAACCAGTAGGATCCGACCAGCGCGACGGCCGCCGATGCCGGGATGGCGATGCGCCGGCGATACCAGTCTTTTGTGCGGAACCACAGGCCGACGCCCAGGAAACAGGCGGCGATGACGGCCAGTTGAGCAAGCTCGACACCGATATTGAAGGCAACCAGGCCGCTGACGAAATGGCCCGGCGACAGGCCGATTTCGGTGAGCACGCCGGCGAATCCCAGGCCGTGCAGCAGGCCGAAGCAGAACACGATAGCCGGGCGCCAGCTGCGCAGGCGATCCGTCAACATGTTCTCGACCGCCACATAGACGATCGAGGCGGCGATCAGCGGCTCGACGATGGCCGGCGATATTTGCACCACGCCCAGCATGCCGAGCGCCAGCGTAACCGAATGGGCAAGGGTGAATCCGGTGACCTGCCACAACAGCCGGTTCAGCCGGGCGCTCAACAGAAACAGACCGACCACGAAAAGAATATGATCGAGGCCCTTGGGCACGATATGTGCAAAGCCGATAACCAGATAGTCGGCAAAGACGGCGACGGCGGTTTGCGGCGTAACGCCATCGAGCGGGATTGGGTCGCTGATACCGCCGCTCGGAAAGTCTGAATAGACGATCTCGTCGGTGCTGCCTTTGCGCAGCCGGATGACGCTGTCGCCGAAAGCGGGCGCGAACCGCCAGACCATCATGTCGGCGTCTGCGGGCAGGTCGGCGGAAAAGCGGATTTCCGAAATCCTCGCAAGCTCGGTGTCGCCAATATCCGGAATCGTGACATCGCGGATTGCAAGCGACGCGGGTTCACCATCGAGGACGATGCCGATGCCGGCCAGGAGCTCCGGCGCAAAACGGTCGAACCGGGCCCGCAACGCCGCCGGGGCGAGCCCCCGCAGCCGATCATATTTATCGGCATTCTTCGATTGCGAGCTATCCCCGTGGCCCGGGCCGACCGCGGCGACCAGGGCTTCCAGGTTGACCGACAGGGTGAGCTGCATACGACCGGGAGCGTCGAAATCGACCGTGGCGATCGCCGGCCGCAGCTCATGGGCCTGGGCCGGCGCAAAAGCGGCCGAAAGCATCACGATGATCAGCGCGAGACAATGGGCGAACCGCATCCGGCCAGTCCCGCGCAGACGTGGTTTCAACAGGGTCATGACTGTCGCGGCCCCATTTCCGGTCACTGGCTTTTGGCGGTAACGGCAAAGGTGAGCGACGCCCAATGGCTTTCCCAATCATCCTTTGCATCGGATGCGGCCACGGGCTGCAGATGGATGGCGTTGAGCAGGAAACGCCCGCCGCCATTGAGCGGGATCATCGCCCGCCCGGTTGCGTCCGTGCGCACTATTTGCCGAGTGATTGTCCCGTTGTTTCGAAAAATCGAAATCTGGGTGTCGCCAATAGGCTGGCCCCGCCACAGCAGTTGTACGGGAAGCTCGGTCGGGGTTTTGTCGGCAAAGGGATTTTCACCGGCGATCAGTTCCAGCGGCAGGCCGACCGCCCGGTCACGATCCGCCGCGTCCGCCTTGCCGACCTGGACCAGCGCTTTCGCACCGCGTGAATAAATCTCCGAGAAGCCGGATTCCGGCAAGCCGCGCGCTTTGTGTGCTTCGACGGCCCACATCATCCCCTCCTGTTCCGCGTAGGTCAGGAATTTCTGCCAGTCGCGGTAGACCAGGCGGTCGGCCGTCGAATGATAGGTGATGATCCGCAGGCCCGGTTGGTCGGCGGTGATGTCCAGTGAGGGCGATGCGCCCTCGTAGTTTTGCACATCGACAGTGCGGGCCCCGACTGTCACCCGGTAAGACAAAAACCGCTTCTTAAGATAGGGAAAATAGTCGCCCTTCAACATCTTCCCAACCTTCAGGTCGGCCCTGATCGCCTCGCCGGGCGCGACCCTGTGGGACTCCGGCTCGATCCAGAATTCATGTGCCGCGGCTTGGCCGGATATCACGCCGAGAACGAGAACAAGGCTGAACAGCAGGCCGCGATTAACCGCAGCCAATAAGTTGTACCGCAAATGTCGAATTTTGACCCTGGGCATGTTGCGCCCTCCTGCAGAATGTCGAACCGTATGAATGTTTCAACAAGGCCGCCCGGAACTCGAAGCTGCCTGTTGCGTTAGCATCGCCCCTATGGCTCGTCCCGGAACCGCCGCCTGACGCCGAGACCCGGATTTTGGGTGAAGAACCGGTCGGGCCTGAGCGTCACGCCCTGCCAGTCCGTCGCCAGGATCGGCCAGTCCTCGGGGCGCGTGACGTGGTGGAAGCCCAAGGTGTACCAAGCCACGATATCGGTCTCCGTCACGCGCTCGCCGTCGACATAGGCGGGCAGCCCGTCGATGCCCTTGGACTGGTTGGGGTAGGCCCCGGCGGCGTAAAGCTCGCCGTCGCGCCTGGCCGTGATCCAGAGATTTTGGGCCGAGAAGGCGCCACGCCGTTGCGGCCAGTCGTCCGGCGCAAGCAGCGAT
>CAXMQC010000292.1:0-3636 GCA_964195285.1 Akkermansiaceae bacterium | reverse complement strand
TGGAGCGCGTTGCGCGCAGGAAGGGCCATGCTATCGGCATCGGTCATCCCCATGACGTGACCACAGAAACCCTTGCCAAATGGATTCCAGCGGCGCGTGCCAGGGGATTCGTCCTGGTGCCGGTCAGCACCATCGTGAAGCTGGAATATGGTCCGCGGCTAGCGGCGGTTTCCGCTGGCGGCGAACCGGAAGGCTTCCTCGGCCGCGCGCAATAACGCCTTGGCCTTGTTGCAGCTTTCCTGAAATTCGGCCTCCGGATCGCTGTCATAGACGATGCCGCCACCGGCCTGGACATACATCTTGCCATCTTTGACCACGGCAGTGCGCAGCGCGATGCAGGTATCCATATCGCCGTTGGCGCCAAAATAACCGATACAGCCGGCATAGACGCCGCGTCGCTCGGACTCCAGTTCGTCGATGATCTCCATCGCCCGCACCTTGGGTGCGCCCGACACGGTGCCGGCCGGGAAGCCGGCGGCAAGCGATTGAAGGGCATCCTTGTCTGGCCGGATTTCGCCTTCGACATTCGAGACGATGTGCATCACGTGGGAATAGTACTCGACCTTCATCTGCTCGGTAACACGAACGGTGCCGATTTTCGCGACCCGCCCGACATCGTTGCGCCCGAGGTCGAGCAGCATCAGATGTTCGGCGAGTTCCTTGGGATCGGCTAGCAGATCCTCGGCCAGCGCTTTGTCCTCGGCCGCATCCTTGCCACGCGGACGGGTGCCGGCAATAGGGCGGATCGTAACGGTATCGTCGCGCAACCGGACCAGGATCTCGGGGCTGGAACCGACAATGCTGAAACCGCCGAAATCAAGGTAGAACAGGAACGGCGAAGGGTTCAGGCGGCGCAGAGAACGGTACAGCGCGAAGGGCGGAAGTTCGAACGGAACCTCGAAGCGCTGCGACAGAACCACCTGAAAGATGTCGCCGGCGAGGATATATTCCTGCGCCCGTTTCACCATCGACCTGAATTGTGCCGGCGTCATGTTTGATGCCGGGGCCGGCGGCTCGGCGGTGGTTGCGGCAACATCCCGCCGATAGGGCAGGGGGTCGTCGAAATCAGCCACGATTTCGGCGAGCCGGTCGCGCGCCAGGACATAGGCGGTGGCTGCGTCCACACCGGCCTCGGGGCGTACCGGCGTGATTACCGTCATCAGATCCTCGATGGTATCGAACACGGCAATTACGGTCGGCCGGATAAACAGGCCGTCGGGCACGTCAATGACCCGCGGGTTCTCGTCCGGCAGTCGCTCAATCAGCCGGATCATGTCGTAGCTCATATAACCGACGAGACCCGCCGCCATCGGCGGCATGTTGACGGGAAGATCGATCGCGGATTCGCCCAGCAACGCGCGCAAAGATTCGATCGCGCCGTCCTCGCAGGGTTCGAAACTGTCGGCGTCGACCAGGGCATTGCGGTTTATCTCCGCGTGATCGCCGTGGCAGCGCCAGATCAGGTCGGGCTTCAGGCCGATGAAGGAATAGCGACCCCGTATTGCCCCGCCCGTGACAGATTCCAGCAGGAAGCTGTTAGGCCGCCCGTCGGCCAGTTTCAGCATCGCCGAAACCGGCGTTTCCAGGTCTGCAATCAAAGATGTGTGGACGACCTGTGCCTTGCCCGCGTCGTAATGCAGGGCGAAGCTCTCGAAGTCCGGGCTGACCTGCATGTTACTGGTTATCGTGGCAGCGGCGTACGTTCCAGCGCCGCCTGATCGATACCGACCTTGAATTCCTTGCGCAGCGCGTCGTCCAGTTGCCGGAGGATATCCCCGGTCATCTGGTTGCCGACCAGGGCCGCCAGGTCCTTGGTGTCCGAGGGGCCGGCGGGCTGAATGGATTTCAACTGCGCGACCACGAAACCGTCCCCGGTTTCGACCATCGCGGACTGCCCCGGCTGAAGTTTGAACACGTCGCTGACCAGCAGCGGCGTTACCAGGTTGGAATCGGCCCCTTCGCCACGACGGTTAAATGGCTTGCTGTCGCGCACGGCGAGGCCGTCTGCCGTGGCGATATCGGCAATTGACTCGCCGTTTTCAATTCTCTCAACAATCTTTAGCGCCAGGGACTCGGTCGCTTCGCGTCGTTTTCCGGCCTGCCATTCAGCGATGATATCGCCCCTGACTTCCTCCAGGGGGCGAAGTGCTACGGGGGCGATCTCATCGACCCGCAGGATGTAATAGCTTCCGTCCGCGTTTTGGCCCAGCGTACTTTCCAGGCCGGCCTGCGTGACGAACACCGTATTGATGAATTCGCCGCCCGGAAGTCCGCTCACCGGCGTACCATCGACGCCCGCGCCTTCAATATCGATTAGCCCTGTCTTTCGGATATCGACGCCCAACTTCGCGGCTGCTTCGTCCAATGATGCGCCGCCGGCAAGTTCATCCTCCAGCGTCGTGGACATGCCGTACAGCAGCTCACCCGCCGATTCCTTCTTCAGACTTTCTTCGATGTCCGCGCGGACATCCTCGAATGGCCTGACGCTTTCCGGACTGACCGCTGTGATCCGAAATATATGCCATCCGAAATCCGTTGAGACGGGATCCGAGATATTTCCTTCTTTAAGTGCATCGATCATCGGCGCATGTTCAGAAATTGGAAAATCGCCGGCCCCGAATTTACCGTATTCCAACGCCGCGGCATCCATGCCGGCGAGGTCCTTGGCGACCGCCTCGAAGGTCCGCCCCTCGCCGATCATGCCGACCGCCATGCGGGCCGTCTCTTCGTCATCGAAGCGGATCTGCTGGATGGATTTCATTGCGGGCGTGGTATAGGTGTCGAGAATTTCCTCGTAGCGATTGCGGGTCTGTTCCTCCGTGACGGTCACATCCCGCATGGCGTCCTCGGCCGTGAGCAGCAAATAGGATGCCGCACGGCGTTCCGGCGCCGTGTAACGCTCTGCCTGGTCCTGGTGCGATTGTACGATGGCCGCTTCGCCTGGTGAGCCGACATCCAGCGTTTCGTCCACCGATATCACCAACAGCGTCACGACTCGCTTTTCGTTTCGATAAAGATGCAGCCTAATTTCCAGCACTTTCGGGGAGCCGGCCGTAAAGGCCAGGCTGTTGATGATTTCGCGGCGGTACATGTCGCGGCGCAGGTCGGTGGTATATTGGAGTTCGCTCATGTCGCTGTTGCGCAAGAGAAATTCAAAGCGCGATCGACTGAACGAACCGCTGTCATCGAAGAAGCCGGGCTCAATGCGGATGGCTTCGGCGAGACGCTGTTGGCCCAGCCCCATGCCCAGCCAATCGGCCGCCGCGTCGTATAGGCGCCCCTGGATCAGACGATCCACTGCCAGGTTCATCAGACCGAGATTGCGCGCCTGCTCGGCCGTCAGGTCCGAACCCTGGGCCTGAAAGCGGCGAACGTCGCGCCCGAAGGCGACGGCGATTTCGGAGGTTGTGATGGTGTCGTCGCCGATCGTGACGACGACTTCACCCTGGCCGGCCTGATTGATGTAGCCTTGAACGCCCCAAGCGCCAAAGCTGATAACCAGCAGAATCATGAAAGCCTTGGCGACAATTCCGCCACTGGATGAACGTAACTTTTGAAGCATCGATAAATTCCGGAAACAACTATGATTAAATCGGCGCATCGGCGCGCGGGGCCGCATCATAATGGCCCCACCCC
>CAXMQC010000291.1:0-3183 GCA_964195285.1 Akkermansiaceae bacterium | reverse complement strand
GCCGTTGTCACAGCTTCTTCGTCGATTACCTCGCCCGACAGGTCGAGGTCCGGGGCGATCGCCGGGATGTTTCGCACCGGCAGGATGTCGGGCGGATCCAGGAAGATCGTGCCGCCGCTGACCTGGACGGTGTATTGCGAGGCGCCCACCACGGTGGCGCGGATGCCCTGTTCGACCGGAGCGATCCTGGGCCCCCGCTGTTCGACCAGCGCCCGTACCGCCGCGCCCAGGTCGGGTCCCAAATCGTGATATTCTCCGGCCTCGCGCCCATAGATATACTCCGAAACGCCGCCGGAAAAGGTGACACAGGATGGCGCGGCGCCACCCAGGGCCGGCAGGCGCAGCCAACCGGCCAGGTCGGCGCCGCTGGCGGCCTCCATGATGCGTTCGGCCATGCGCCCGGCGACCGCACGCCTGGCCTCCGCCTCGCAGATATCGCCGACAGTCAACGCCACCCCCAGCTCATCCAGATAACGCCGGCCGAAAGGCTCGATCCGTTCTATCCGACCCTCGTCGTTGAATACCAAAAGCCGTGCGCCGGCCTCCAACGCCGTCAAGGATTCGACGTTCCCGCCGGCGCAAAGGGCGATCTTGGTGGTGCCGCCACCGATATCGATATTCATCACCGGCGCGCCCGCGGCCGCCGACCGGGCCAATGCGCCCGACCCGTGCGCCGCCATCAGTGTCTCCAGCCCGTCGCCCGCGCTGACCGCCACGAACTTGCCGGTCTGCGCCGAAAACAGGTCGCCGATCGCGCGCGCGTTGCCACGCCGCACCGCCACGCCGGTCAGGATCAGCGCGCCGGTGTCGATATCGCCCGGGTCGAGCCTCGCAGCTTTATATTGCCGGTCGATGAAGCCGCCCAGCGCCTCGGCGTCGATATCCTCGCCACCGATATAAGGCGTCAGCAGGATGTCCGACTGATGCAGGATACTGCGCTCGGCCACCACATAGCGCGTATCGAGCCGTTCCAGCCGGATCGTGGAAAACAGCAGATGCGAGGTCGATGAGCCGATATCGACGCCGACGCTGGTCAGTTCGATCTCGTCTTCCTCGATGAGGCTGCGGCTGGCATTCGAGAAGAAAACCCGCCCGCCGTCGCTTGCCTCCTCGTCGACGCTTTTGGCCTCTGCCAGGTTCATTCGTCCTCGGGTCTTTCGTACAGCGATTGTTCCATGCGGCTCTTGCCCTGGTTCAGCGCGATGCAGCCTTCGTATTCCTCGCGCAAATAGGGATCTTCCATCCAGTACGGGATCGCGGTGCCGCCCTCGGTCACGTCCATCGCGGTGTAGTCAATTTGTTGCTCGCCGGGCCGCAGGCCTGTGACCAGACTGGGATGGTTTGGCCCGAACCAGGCGGTCAGCCGGAACGGCTCACCCGACGTATTGAAATGCTGGTGATACCAGCGCGCCCCGCCCGGCGCCGCGCTGACCATGCCGACTGGTTCGTAATCGACGCGTTTTATCTTGTCACCATGGCCGTCCTTCCAGGGTGTGACGCCGCATTCCTCGGGCCAGGTATAGGTATAGCCCTTGCCCTTTACGCAGATCAGGATGGCCGCCGAAGTATGCGCATGCGCCTTGGAATAGCGCCCGGTTTCGTGCTGGCCGATCCATAGATAGAACTTGTTGCCGGTCATGAAGGGTTCGACCCGGCGCCAGCCCGGAGAGCGGCGGTTGTCCAGCGGCAATTCGCAATTCATCACGTCGGGCACCAGGTTGGTGCGCCGCATGGCCAGGCCGCGAATCGGGTCCGGCTCCAGGTCCTCGACCGGGCGATAGAAATCTTCCGACGAGGAATAGCGGTCGGTGAAATTGTACGGGCAATTGAAGATGAAATCGGTATTGCCAACCAGATTCATCAAATTCGGCGCCGTTGTGCCGGCCAGCAGCAGGGCCGGGCTGGAGGTCGCGTTGACGATGCGGTGATAGGCGTTGACGGGAATCGAGAACAGCGAACCCTGCTGCCACTCGAAGACATGCTTGGGGCCTCCTTCCTCGAGCCAGACCTCGGTGGAACCGCGGCCCTCGACGACCAGGAAGATTTCCTCGTAGACATGTTTTTCGGTGTGTAATGCGCCGGCGCCGGGGACTTCCACGACATAGCAGCCCCATTTGCCCTCGGTGCCATACAATTGGATGTAATGGCCGCGGCCGCCCATGCGCGGCCAGTCGTGAAGGGGCAGGTCCTGGACCCTGCTGATGCCGATATCGCGATAGACCGGGATGCCGTCGGCTTCCATGAAGCGGTCATAGTCCATCTGCGGTTGGCTGAATTTTCCGAACCCGGCCCGTTCGCCTTTCGTCGGCTCATGCCAGTGGACCATGCCTTCTATATCGTGTGGCACTACCTTCAGCCTCCTTTGATGTTATATTGTCTAACCTCTGCTTGACAGTATGACGCAAATCGGGTTTGAAAATGGGACGGCGGTCCGCATAGCGGAACCAAATAGGAATTTCGCTGATGGCAAGGCTGGCTGGAAAATCAGCAGTCGTGACGGGCGCCGCGCAGGGCATCGGGGCGGTCTTTTGCCAGGCGCTGGCGGGCGAGGGCGCAAAAGTCGCGATCTGGGACATCGATCCGCTGGATTCGGTGGCGGGCGAAATCGTCGGCGGCGGCGGACAGGCGATTCACTGTGTAACCGACATGTCGGACGAAAAGTCGGTGCAGGCGGCTGCCGCGGCCACGGCGGCGGCGTTGGGCGGCATCGATATCCTGGTCAATAACGGCGCACTTTTTTCGGAAGTGGAGCGCAAGGATTTCGATGAGATCGATGTTGAGGAATGGGACCGGGTCTCGGCAGTTAACATTCGCGGACCGTGGCTTTGCGTTAAACACATCGTGCCGGAAATGCGCAAGGCCGGTGGCGGCAAGATCGTCAACATTTCTTCAACCCGCGCCCTGAAGGGCAAAGAATTCCTATTGCATTACGACACGTCGAAGGCAGCGCTCCTGGGCATGACCCGGTCGCTGGCCCGCGAACTCGGCGAGGACAATATTTGTGTCAACGCCATCGCCCCCAGCCTGACGATGAGTGAGAATGTCTTGAAGCGCAAGAACTGGAAGGGTGGCGGCGCCGCCGAGGCAGTGAAATCCCGCGCCCTGAAGCGCGAAGAGCACCCGCAAGACCTGGTCGGTGCGCTGCTGTTTCTGGTTTCGGCCGAGAGCGATTTCATGACCGGC
>CAXMQC010000290.1:0-5635 GCA_964195285.1 Akkermansiaceae bacterium | reverse complement strand
GCTTGTGTCAGCGGGTCCTTGCTGACCACGAGGGTCGAGATGTTGATTTCCTCGCGTTTGGTTCCCGCAAGAAATATATGGGCGCTCGGGTCGCCGGCGCCGCGCTCCAGCAGGGTACCGACGGCAAGACTCAGAATCCGGCCGGTTTCCGCCGGCTCGCCCCGGCTCATCCAGCGGCTCACGGTAAACACACCGCCATCCGCCAGATCATCCATGAAGACGCGCCAGCCCTCGATCGTATAGAGGCCGTTTTCAGACAGCGCGAAGGCGCCGGCGCCAGTCGAGGCCCAGGTGTCGACCAGGCTCATCTGGATGATGTCGAAGGACCCGCGGTTCCGCGCGAACCAGCTTCGCGCCTCGCTATGAATCAGTTCGACGTTCTCCAGCTTGTCGAAACCGGTATAGGTCCGGTAATAGGGGTCGTTGCGCAACAGGTCGATCTGGATGGCGTTCACGTCCAGCCCGACGACGGATTCCACGCCGAAATATTTCGCCGTCAATACGTCCCGGCCGCCGCCAACGCCGATGACCGCGGCCCGCTCCAGACCCGGCAGGCGATAGGCCAGCGTGGTGAGGTCGTAGGCCAGAAAATCGAGGTCCGCGAAACTTGTGCCATCGAACCGGGTCTGCGGCGTGCCGGCGTCACCGTCGATGATCATAATGCGCTCGGTCGAGCGCATCGATTTGGGACGTTTCGACGAGCTGCCCCAGGAAAATGGCGGCTTATCCCTTTTCTCTTTCGACAAAGTAATCCGCGAAATGCTGTTCCAGCGGTCCAGGTCGAGCGTCGCGTGCGGCACCGCCACACCCTTGGGAAATCGCGGGTAGACGAGCGGTTTTTCAAGGAATGTGTTGACCGACCCGATGAGCAGAAACAGGACAATGCCGCCGCCCAGAAGCATCCTGTCGAGGCCTTGTCCGGCGCGCTCGGGCTGGGCCGCCGAGCGCAGGAAGCACAAGCCCGCAAACAGCGGGCCGACCGCGCTGATGATCAATGCCGACGGGGTGTCGATGCTTTCCATAAGAAACAGCGCGGCGAGGCAGCCGATGGCGGCGCCTACGAGGTCGTAGCCTTAGACCTCGCTGACCTTGAAGGGTGAGCGTGTCAGGCACAGCGAAATCACCACGCCGCCGAAGTAGAACGGCAGGCTGGCGACGAGCGCGACCGTCGGCAGCAACATCGCCGTCATATAAATCTCGCTGTGCATAATCGGCACAAGCACCGATGTTAACGCGGCGAAGGGAATCAGCACGCCGAATTTGAAACAACCCATGGCGGCCAGATTGGGCAGGGAGGCGCGCTGCACCTCCGCATCGCCGCGATAGACCCGCACCGCACCCAGCGTCATGCCGAACATGGCGATGCTGATGACAAGAAATGACAGGTGATACCACGTGGTTACGGAATAGATCCGCGACAGCAGGAGCTGGACCGTCAGCACGCTGCCACTGACCAGAAAAACACCGAGCAGAAACCAACCGCGTTGCATTGTCTTGGAGTCCAATTCGAAAAAAGATGGGCCGGGCTTTATTTATCGGCTGTTATTCAACGCTGGGCAGGCTTAATGGCGCGTTAAGAGCCGCGCTTTTCTTCGATGCCTGTCCAGGTCGCCCCGTAGGCGATTCAGGCCGCCAGAAAATCACATCATCGCTAAAACGGCAAATATTCGTGAAGCCGCCGGTGCCATGGGCCGCTGCACCGCGCGCCCTTTGCGCCGGCGCGCATATTCGCTATGGTGCGGGCGATATTTCGCCGGGCCGCCGCGCCCGGTCTATTATTGCCGAGGAACTCGACATGCTGCAAGTATGGGGCCGTGCCAATTCGATCAATGTCCAGAAGGTCATGTGGATTGTCGGCGAGTTGGGGCTGGAGCATGTCCGCCACGAAGCCGGCGGCAAGGCCGGGGGGCTGGATACCCCGGAATTCGGCGCCCTGAACCCGCACCGAACCATTCCGGTGATCGACGATGACGGGGTGGTGGTGTGGGACTCCGGCGCGATCATCCGCTATCTGGCGGCGACATACGGCGCCGGCGGGCTGTGGCCGGAGGATCCGGCGGCGCGCGCCGCAACCGACCAGTGGGCGGAATGGACCCATACCCGGCTGCAGCCGGTATTTCTGCGGGTATTCCAAGCCATCGCCAGGACGCCGTCGCAAAAACAGAACGTCCAGGCTGTCATGGCCATGGTCCAGCGGATGGGGTCGGCGTATCAGCGACTCGATTCACATCTGGAAGGCCGGTCGTTTATCGCCGGCGACCAGTTCACGATGGGCGACATTCCGGCCGGCGCGACGCTCTATCGGCTCTACGCCATGGAAATTCCCGGCCGCCCCGCCCTGCCCCACCTCGAGGCCTGGCACAAACGGCTGCGCGAACGCGACGCCTTCCGCCAGCATGTCGAGATTCCCTGGTAGGCTGGACAAGAGTCTTTCCCGCTTGCGTGGAGCCTGCACCGGCGCCTATTTGTCGACCGGCTTGATCATCCGGCCGAGGTCCTTGCCGGCGAAGATGTGGATGTGGAAATGGTCGACTTCCTGATGGGCGTCGCGGCCGTGATTGGCCAGCATGCGATAGCCGTCGGCCACCGTGCCGAGATCGCGGGCGACCTTGCCGACGGCGCGCATGAAACCGGCGATTTCGGCGTCCGGAGCCTTCGCGGTGAAATCGTCCGATGAGACATAGGACCCTTTCGGGACCACCAGAACATGGGTCGGCGTCTGCGGGTTGATATCGCGAAAAGCCAGCGCGTGGTCGTCCTCGTAGACCTTGTCGCAGGGGATTTCCCCCCGGATGATCTTGGCGAAAATGTTGTTCTCGTCGTAAGCCATTGATTATTTTCCTTTTTTCCCTCAGTCGCCAGGCGAGCGCGGGCTCGCCCAGTCCAGGAAACTTTCAGTTTCCCGACCCGGGTCCCATGTTCCTTCAACCCTTCCTGGACGCCTTCTCTTCAATGCCCGACGTCCCTTCACGGGCCTGCAGCGCCCGCCACACGTCTTCCGGCGTCACACCCTTGGACGCCCATAACACCATCAGGTGATACAGCAAATCGGCGCTTTCTTCCGCCAGCGCGTCGCCGTCCTGCGTCAGCGCGGCGATGATGGTCTCGGCCGATTCCTCGCCGACCTTCTTGGCGATTTTCTCTGGCCCGCCGGCCAGCAGCTTGGCGGTCCATGACGTGGACGGGTCGGCGCCCTTGCGCGCCTCGATGGTCGCGAATAGCCGGTCGAGAATGGTTGCGTCGATCTCGCTCATGAAGCCTGCCTAGCAGAAAATCCGGGCGGCGTCAGCCGTCCAGCCGTACGGGTACGCCGGCCTTGGCCATATGTTGCTTGACCTGGTCGATCGAATAGGTGCCGAAATGGAAGATCGAGGCAGCCAGCACCGCCGCCGCATGGCCCTCGCGCACGCCTTCGACCAGATGGTCCAGCGTGCCGACGCCGCCCGATGCGATGACCGGAATGGTCACCGAATCGGCGATGGCGCGGGTCAGTTCGCAATCGAAACCTTCCTTGGTGCCGTCGCGGTCCATCGAGGTCAGCAGAATTTCGCCGGCGCCCGACGACGCCACGCGCCGCGCCCATTCGACGGCATCGATGCCGGTGGGCTCGCGGCCGCCATGGGTGAAGACCTCCCATTTGCCGGGGGCGTTGCGCCGCGCGTCGATGGCCACCACGATGCATTGCGCGCCGAACCGTTCGGCGGCCTCGGCCACCAGTTCCGGGCGCTTCACCGCGGCGGTCATGATCGAGACCTTGTCGGCGCCGGCCAGCAGCAGCTTGCGGATATCGTCGGTGCTGCGCACGCCGCCGCCGATGGTCAGCGGCATGAAGCATTGCTCGGCGGTACGCGCCGCGATGTCGAGAATGGTGTCGCGGTTGTCCGACGACGCGGTGATGTCGAGGAAGGTCAACTCGTCGGCGCCGGCGGCGTCATAGATCCGGGCCTGCTCCACCGGGTCGCCGGCATCGACCAGATTGACGAAGTTCACGCCCTTGACGACCCGGCCGTCCTTGACGTCGAGGCAGGGGATGATGCGGATTTTCAGCATAGTTTCAGCGCTTCGGCCAGATCGATCCGCCCGTCATAGAGCGCCCGGCCGATGATCGTCCCGGCGATGCTGTTCTCGGCGAGCAGCCCGTGGATATCGGCCAGCGACGACACGCCGCCCGACGCGATCACCGGGATCGATACGGCGCGCGCCAGCTCGGCTGTCGCCGGGATGTTGGCGCCCTGCAGCACGCCGTCGCGGTCGATGTCGGTGTAGATGATGGCGTCGACCCCGGCGTCGGCGAACTTGCCGGCGAGGTCGGCGGCCGTTATGTCGGTGTCCTCGGCCCAGCCCTCGACCGCGACGCGGCCGCCGCGGGCGTCGATGCCGACCGCGATATGGCCGGGAAATTTGGCGCAGGCGCGCATCACCAGGTCGGGATCCTTGACCGCCAACGTGCCCAGAATCACCCGCTTCACGCCACGGTCGAGCCAGTTTTCTATGGTCTCCAGGGTCCGGATGCCGCCGCCGAGCTGGACCGGGATGTCGACCGCGTCGACGATCGCCTCGACGGCCCGTGCATTGATCGGTTTGCCGGCAAACGCGCCGTCGAGGTCCACCAGATGCAGCCAGGCCGCGCCGGCCCCGGCGAAGCTGGCCGCCTGGGCCGCCGGGTCGTCGTTGAACACGGTGGCCTGCGCCATGTCGCCGCGGACCAGCCGGACGCAACGGCCCTCTTTCAGGTCAATCGCCGGATAGAGAATCATTTACCGGACTTCTTTGCCCGCGGCGCGGCGTCTTCCCCGATCAGGGTCTTGTAATAAAACCGGCCCGGGATCCAGGCGCCATCGGCAAGCCGGGCGTACAGCGGGTGCGTCCCCCACTGCACGTAGCCCATGCTTTCATAGACATGGATCGCGGCTTCCTGGGTTTCGCGGACATCCAGGTTGATCATCCCGAATCCTTCGGCGCGGGCCCGCTCCTCGACCGCCTCGGTCAGCAGGTGGGCAATTCCGTGGCCGCGCGCCCAGGGCGCGACGAAGGCGCCGACCAGGTTGCAGGCCGCCGCCTGGGCCTCGTTGTTGCGGGTCGGCATGAAGAGCTGGGCCGAGCCCGCGACCACCCCATCGAGCAGCCCCAGGAACAGCGTTCGCCCCGGCACCAGCACGACGCCGCTGTAATAGGTTTCCATAACCTGGCGCGGCGGCGGTGTCAGCCAGCCGAATCCGCCGCCGGCCCCGATCGCCGCGACGGTCGCGTCACAAAGCTCCTCCTTGTCGCGTTTATCCAGCGATTCGACGGTCTTGACGGTGGTTTTCGCCTTGTCCTTCATGGCCGCCACCGCAGAAAGGCCTCGATAAAGGCGAGGCCCGATTTCTGGCTCTTCTCGGGGTGGAACTGGCTGCCGACCATGTTGTCGCGACCGATCGCGGCGGTCACCGGCGCAGCGTAATCGGTGGTCGCCAGCACATGGGTCGGGTCTTGCGTGATAAACTGATAGCTATGCACGAAATACATATGGGCATCCAGCGGCAGCGTTTCGAGAACAGGGTGTGGGTGGCGCGGCGCCAGGTCGTTCCACCCCATATGCGGCACCTTCAGCGCCGCGGCGGCGGGCCGCAGTTGCACAACTTCGCCCGCGATC
>CAXMQC010000289.1:0-2501 GCA_964195285.1 Akkermansiaceae bacterium | reverse complement strand
CGAATTCAGAAACCCGATGAAAGCCCCGAAAACCAGGCCAGCCGCGATGGTGTAGCCGAACGCCGTGCGGTGAGTGCAAGTCTCGCGAATCGCGCGACCGATCAACAGCAACGAAAACGGTGCGCGGCGGCCGTGCGCCAGGGTTTCCGGCTGGCGAAATGCGAACCAGACCAGCGAGATCAGCGCCAGCCCCAGCAGCACCCCGAAGATCGCCCGCCAATGCGCGACCAGCAATATGCCCTGCCCGATGGCCGGCGCCAGCGCCGGCACAAGGATGAACACCGCCATCACCAGCGACATGATGCGGGCCATGGCCCGGCCCTCGTAACCGTCGCGCACCAGCGCGATCATCACGATGCGCGGCCCCGCGGCGCCGAGCCCCTGCAGGAACCGCCCGGCCAGCATCACCGGAAAGCTGGTCGCCGTCGCCGACATCAGACAGCCCAGGACAAACAGCGCAATACCCGCATAAATCGGCGGTTTTCGGCCGATGCTGTCGGAGACCGGACCATAGATCAACATGCCGATCGCCAGGCCGAGGAACAGCGCCGAGATCACAAGCTGGGAATCATTTTCCCGTTGCACCCCAAGATCGGCGCCGATCTCCTGCAAGGCCGGCAGCATGGCGTCGATCGACAATGCGACCAGCGAAATCATCAACGCCGTCCGCACCACAAATTCGCCGATCGGTGTGCCGGTTCTGTCCTGCGTGGTCACGCTGCTGCCTTTCCGATCACCGCTGGCCAATCCCGATCCGTTGGTTTGAAGATGATTACGGCGCCCCGCCCCGGGACGCCGCCGCCATGTCGCAACAATAACCAGCACAGGACATAGCATATTTTTGCCGAACCGCCAGCCATCCGTCACCGACCGCTAATTTGTTGCCGTCGACACGGGTCTGTGTTTCCTTTCGTTCTCTGGTTCGAATTCAAGTCGGCAAATGCCATTCAGGACAACCCCGTGCCCAGAGAAAGACCTTCGATGATCCGCCGTGAGGATCCGCCGCGCTGGTTATGGCTGTTGCTCGTGCTGGCAATGATCGCCTTGCCGATGCGAGCGCTTGCCGACCCCTGCCCGGACGAGGCAGGGTTGGAGACCGACTGCATCGGCGAGTCGCCCTGGTATTTGGCAAACCGCCTGGCCGTGCATTTTGCGAGTACGGATGGCGAGGCCGATTGGCTGTTCGAGATGGCCTCGGGCAGCGAATACCGGATCACGCTGGACGAAAAACTCGGCGAAGAACCGGTGGCCGGCGTCATTCTGGTGCTGGACGGGAAGGTGATGATCTCGAAAGGGCTGGAGCTGATACTGGGCAGCGAGACCGACAGCCTGGACACGCCCGCGCTGGTGCAACAGTTGACTTTGAAACTGCTGCAGCATGCTTTCCCGCTGGGTCGCGATCAGGTGCAGGGTGTCGAAAATTTCCGGGTAAGGCGAGAGCATTTGTACCTGACGGCCGCCACCAGCCGCGCCTCGGCCGAATTCGCCCCGCCCTGGACAGTGACCGGCACGATCGACAACGGCAATTACGACTGGGTCGATTTCCAGCTGGACTTCGAGGCCCCCGATGTCGCCTACCGTGCGCAATTTTCGGGCCGCTGGGAAAAACTGGGCGACCCGGTCGCCTTTCCCGACAGCATGATCATCGAGGATTGGCAGGTTTGGCCCCTGGTCCCGCAGTCCGACCCGCCCCCCTTGCACCCCGGCTGGACGGCCCGCGACATGCGCATCGTCACACTGGGCGATTTGCGGCGGGTCATGGGCGGGGGGTGAGGAGTTGGCTATCTTCGCGGAAAATTAGCCGGGCCGCGTCGCCACTCCAGCAGTTCCAGCAGCCGGCCAGCGCCGGCAGCGCACAATGCTCAATTGGCGCGATTATCGTTGCCCGACGATCACATGAAACCAGGGTCTTTACAAGAGTTCGTTACGGGACTATATTTAACCTATCGGTTAACTAATAGATCAAAAATATAGAGGCACGCCATGCAGAATTGCCGGCTTTCCGAAATTGGCGAACGGTACCGAACAGTCCGCAAGGCATTGCCCGCCGTACAATTCACGCTGAAGAACACGCATATGTCGGCGACCGGGTTGCGGCGGGTCTCCAGCGGTGGCAACTGCTAACCCATGTTGCAGGCCCAGTCAGACCAGCTCAGCGCCGCCTTCCAGGCGATGGCCGATCCGACACGGCGGGCGATCCTGGCGCGGTTGGCGTCGGGCGAGGCGACGGCCGGGGAACTGGCCGCGCCCTTCGAAATGTCGCTACCGGCGGTCTCCAAACATCTAAAGGTGCTGGAGAGCGCTGGGTTGCTGATTCGACGACGCGAAGGCCGCGTGCATCGCTGCCGCCTCGACCCCGCGCCGATGAGGCGGGTAGTGGACTGGATAGATTTCCACCGCCGCTTCTGGTCGGCCCGTTTCGAATCACTGGAAAAATATCTCGACGAACTGAAGCCTGAAAGCAATGGCGCCGCAATCCAGAGGGAGAATTCCGATGACCC
>CAXMQC010000288.1:0-5741 GCA_964195285.1 Akkermansiaceae bacterium | reverse complement strand
GACCACGATGGAGATCACAGCATTGCCCGAAACAGGTCCGACCGTCAAAGCTGGGCTGTATTTTCTGTTGCCCGTGGTGGTGCTGATCTGGTGCCTGACGGTGGAGCGGCTGTCGCCGGGCCTGTCGGCCTACTACGCCACCTTGTTCATGCTCATTATCCTGCTGACCCAGCGCCCGCTAAAGGCGATGATGCGCAAGACGGGCGAAAACCTTTCCGCCTGCTTCAAGGAGAGTGTCACAGATACCCTGGAGGGCCTGATCTCCGGGGCGCGCAACATGATCGGCATCGGTGTGGCCACCGCCGCCGCCGGTATCATCGTCGGCACGATTTCCTTGACCGGCATCGGTTTTGTCATGTCCGAGTTCGTCGAATTCATTTCGGGTGGTCAGGTGCTCATCATGCTGCTCCTCACAGCGGTTCTCAGCCTGATCCTGGGCATGGGGCTGCCAACCACGGCCAACTATATCGTGGTGTCGTCCCTGTTGGCCCCGGTGATCGTCACCGTAGGGGCGCAGAATGGCCTGATCGTGCCCTTGATCGCCGTCCATATGTTCGTGTTCTACTTTGGCATCCTGGCCGACGATACACCGCCGGTGGCTCTGGCCGCCTTCGCCGCGGCCGCCATCTCGAAGGGTGATCCGATCAAGACCGGCATTCAGGGATTCATGTATGACATCCGTACGGCGATTCTACCGTTCCTGTTCATCTTCAATACCGAACTGCTGATGATCGGCATTGAATCCTGGTATCACCTTTTGATCACGATCGTCACCGCGATCATGGCGATGTTGCTGTTCGCTGCCGCCACGCAGGGATTCTTTATTGTCAAATGCCGGAAATGGGAAATCCTCGCCTTGTTACTTATCTGCTTCACACTATTCCGGCCGGGTTTCTGGATGGACCAAGTCTATCCGCCACTGGAATCCAAACCCGCGAGTGATATCTTCGACATCGCCGCGCAGATGCCACTGGATTCCCAGATCCGCATCCGGGTCGTGGGCGAAGACCTCGAGGGGCGCGCGATCGACAAGACGGTCATGCTGCCGCTTGGCGCGGCGGGCAGCGGCGAGGATCGGCTGCTCGAGGCCGGACTCGAACTCATCGTCGATGGCGGCAAAACCATCGTCGACAACGTCGTGTTCGGCAGCACCGCCGAGCGACAGAAGATCGATTTCGATTTCGAGATCGCCAGCGTTGAGGTGAAATCCGACCGGCCGGCGAAGCAATGGTTCTATCTGCCGGCGCTGTTGCTGCTCGGCCTCATTGTCATGCTGCAACGCGGCCGTCGTGAACCAGTCGCCGACGCCAGCGCCGCCTGATTCGCACCACTAGGGGAAGCCATGTTTAAAAACGTACTCGCGGCCATTGACCTCACCGAAGAATCATCATGGGTAAAGTCGATTCCAACAGCGGTCGAGCTCTGTCAATCGAGCGGCGCCAAGCTGACTTTGATGACTGTCATACCCGACTTCGGGATGAGCATCGTTTCGCAGCATTTCCCTAAGGATTACGCGGAAAACGCTATGGCGGAAACACGCAACGAGCTCGGTACCTTTGCCAGCAAACATATCCCCGACAATGTCTCGAAGTCCCTCGTGATTGCCCAGGGCACCATCTATGAAGAGATTATCAGGGTCGGCGAAGAGGTTTCCGCCGACCTCATCATCGTCGCCTCGCACCGGCCGTCGTTGAAGGACTATCTCCTCGGCCCCAATGCCGCGCGCGTCGTCCGCCACTCCAACTGCTCGGTGATGGTGGTGCGGGAATAGCGGGGCCGCGCGCCGGCGCTGTTACTGAGCAGGCTTTTTCTCGCTGCTGCTGCTCAAGAAGTCACCCAGCACACCGGCGGCACCGGTCAGGCTGTTGGCGCCGCTCCCGTTACCCATGGTGAAGACGCGCTCGGGGACGAATTTGTGGGCGTTGTTCAGCGCCGTGGTCAGCACGTCGGGATTGTTGTCGAAAAAATCCAGCAGCCGGCCGACCACGAATTCGAACTTTCGCAGCTCGACCACGCGGTCCTCGCCCAGTACCGCGGCCTGTTTATTCTGGCCCTCGGCGATCAGGATCAGCTTGTCGCGTTCGCCCTGACCCTCGTTGCGCCGCGCCATGGCGAACTGTTCGGAGCGCTGCACCTCGATCTGCGCCTCGACGAGTGTGTCCTGCTGGTCGGCTGTAGCGCGGGTCTGCTCGGTCTTGATGCGTTCGCTTTGCGCGCCGCGTTCCTGGTGGTAGGCCTTGGCGAGCTGCTGGGCCAGCTGTTCACGCTTGCGCGCAACCAGCAATTCCGGCGGCAGGTCGGGCTGCAACAGGCGAACCTCCTTGATGTCGACGCCGGCCTTCAGACCCTCGTTGCGGATGATCGCCTCGATCGCCTCTTCCAGCTCCGCACGGTTCTCGATCACGTCCAACACGCGCACCCGGCGCGTGACCATCCGCATTTCAGGCTCGCCATTCTCGTCCAGTCGGGGACTGCCGGACTCGTTCAGGATTTGCGTCGGCACGCGGATCATGCCGCCGGCAACGTTGCGCACCACCGACTGTACGGCCGGGCTCATGATGCGGTCTTCGATCTCCTGCAGGCCGCCGACCGAGGCGACAACGAAGGGCGCGTGATCAGGCGTCACCTGCACCAGCACGCGAAGCTGCTGGGCGATCGTCCAGCCCTCGATTTTGAGGAAGATGGCTTCGTCGGCCGCGTTCTCCGGCACGCTGACATTGAATGATTCCTCGCGCTGCGTGATGCGGCCCTGCTGATCGACCGCTAGCGAGATTGCGCGCTTGGTGAAGCCGCCGCGATACTCCCAGGTCTGGACGCGCGTATCGACCAGGGTCACGGTGTAAGCCTTCTGATTGATATAGTATTTGCCGGGATTCAGCGCCGTTACCCAGATGCCGATGCAGCCGGCGGGCACCAAGGGAACGCTGAGCATGCCCTTCAAACCACCAACATCGGCGATCGGCGAACAATCCGCCGGTTTTTTCGCCCGCAGATTGCCGAAATCCACCCGTGAATGGACGTTCGACTTGACGACGCCGACGAATCCCTTGGGAATATCGGTAACGTCACCAAACTCCATTTTCCACAGAAAGCCGTTCAGCCGGTATTTCCCCGGCGTCAGCACCGTGGTTTGCGGTCCCTTCTGTCCGCCATTCTTTAAGAAAAAGCTCGCATCGTTGACCATCTTGTCGGGGTCGCCCACGGGGAACGGGTCGGCGTAGGTCTGCTCGTCGCGCAAGGGCGCGCCGTCGCGCGCCGAAAGGAAACCATATTGGCCCGACGGAATTTCGATGACATCCTGCATGGTCACGTCATATTGAATCTGCAGAAACGGCTGAAAATGGAAGCCGGGTGGCAGGATATCCGCCTGCGGTCCCTTTTCGTCGTTCGTGGCGATGATTGCACCGGCCCCCAGGGAGTCACCCAAATACACCTTGTCAAGATGGCCTGCCTGGTCCTTGTCGACATAGACGAAGGAGGTGGACGCCGCGATGAGCAGGGCGACGACTGCGCAGAGCACGCGCACGCCGAATCGGGCGGCCACAAGCAACTGGTCCTTTGCCGGGTTGCTGCTTGTTAGAACGCCGGGCAGAAAAACCGCCAGCAGGATAGCAAGAACGAAGAGAATGATCGTCATCATGGTAGGGCACTCCGGTTTCCGCACGGCAAACAGCCGTTAGAGAGAGAATGTTGCCAGACAACCCTTTAAGTCGTGGTAAACAAAATGTCGCCGATCCGGGATCAGGGCAAATCAATTTGCACCCGGAAGGCCAGACGCTCAATCCAGGCCTGTTCACCTTTGACCAGATTGCCCAGTTCCAGCGCCACGATCTCCATTGCCGCCTGGGCTTTCGGAATGGCCTCGAGGCGCTTTTCCGCATCCGTTATATCGGCTTCGCCCCGGCCTTCCGGCCACATCAGGATTTCCAGGGCCCCATAGGCGGCCTGATAGCCGGCATTGTCCAGCACAAAGACAAATTCCCGGATTTCCTGCGGCGCATTTACATTGCCTTCGCCCGGTTTGTTCGGACCGCTGTTGTCGGCGTTGCGAAAATGCCAGCCCTGGACGACCGCCGGATTGAGTCCCCGGTAGGGCGGCGTCACGACGGCGACATAGTTGCGCTGGCGGTTCATGCGGTCGCCGATCCAGATCTTCCAGCCATGCCCGACAGGCACCAGCCTGAACTCGAACTTTTGCCCGTCATGTTCAAAAGGGTGGACGATGGTCTCGCCGCGTTGAACCTCACCCTGTAGCACCATTGGCTCCGCATGGGCCGGCCAGGCAATGGCACAGAACAGAATCAAGGCCGCGGGAAATATCCATCCGGGTTTCAACATCTCGCCGGTAAAATAGCATCGCCGGACAGCTTCGTCGATAATGACCCGTAATATAATACCAAAGCGCACATTGGTATAGAGCAAGCGGCGGTGTTTCGCGATTGTTCGGTAACGCCCTTGGCTGTCGGGCGCGAAAATGGCAGCATGTCCAGGTGCAATTCGTTGGAGGGGCCATGCGACCGTTAGTCTTGATCGCCATATTGTTCATTTTCGCGGCTTGTGAAGCGCCGCCGAAGCCACCCGCCTGGCCGTCGGTGGTGGAAGTTCCGGCCAGCCGGTTCCTCATGGGCTCCGACGCCGATGAGCGCGAGGCCGCATACCGCCTGGACGAAGCCGCCTATGGTCACAGCATCACGCGCGAGCGGGCATGGTACAGCCGCGAAATCTTCCGCCGCGAGGTCGAGACCGGTGCCTTTTACATCATGCAGCGGCCGGTCACCAACGACCTTTACGATATGTTCATCGCGGCTACGGGACACCCCGTACCGCATGTCGACGAGGCGACATGGACTAGTTACGGGCTGGTCCACCCCTACAATCTTGTACAGCGCCATATGTGGGCCAATGGGAAACCGCCGCCGGGTCGTGGCAGCCATCCGGTCGTGCTGGTCAGCCACGCCGACGCCACCGCTTTCGCGGCGTGGCTTAGCTCAAAGACGGGCGATGACTGGCGGTTGCCCACCGAAGCCGAGTGGGAAAAGGCGGCCCGCGGCATCTATGGCCGGCGCTTCCCCTGGGGCGACGACTTCGACCCGAAGCGCTTGAACAGCCACGACGCGGGGCCGTTCGATACCACGCCCGCCGGCGAAATCCTTTCCGGCGTCAGCCCCTTCGGCATGCTGGATGCCGCGGGCCAAGTCTATGAATGGACAGCCGTGACGGTCGGCGGCGGCCGAATTGTCGTCAAGGGCGGGTCGTGGGACGACAAGGGCTGCGGTGTTTGCCGACCGGCGGCGCGTCATAGCCGTCCAGCAACGCTGAAACATATCCTTATCGGCTTTCGTCTGGTGCGCAGCGCCGAATAATTGCGGCTCAAATTTTGGTGATTGGCAGGCGACCCCCCGTCCTGATATGAAAAATCCGATTTAATCGTGGGTTAAACAGCAATGACCGATGCCGCATCGATCGATTTCAGCAGCCTGCCGCCGGGAGAGCTTACGGCGATGCTCGAGGCCGGTGGAAAAGTGCTCGAAGCCATTCGCGTTCTTGGAAATACCGGTGACAATATCGTCGGCGAGCTGTTGAACGACAGCGCGACGTTTTATGAGTGGAATCATTACCCCGAGGGTGACGTGTTCGATCCGCGCAGCAACGCGCAATATTACTATCACGCCCACCCAAAGGACGAACGCCCAAGCGAGCACGGCCATTTTCATACATTCCTGCGCCCCAACGGCATGCCA
>CAXMQC010000287.1:0-3876 GCA_964195285.1 Akkermansiaceae bacterium | reverse complement strand
CAACCCAATTCGAATGAGGTGACGCCGAAGAGGCGCGCAAGGGGTATACCGGGGTCACTGGCCGTGTACATCCGCGCGGTTTCGAAGACCGGTTTCATGTCGTGACGCTGCACCAGGGCCATCGCCGCAATGTTGGGCCGGGGTATGTCCAGATAGACCGGTGCGCCGGGGACGGTGGCCTTGAGCCCCGAGAAAAGACGCTCGGCCACCTGTTCGTTGTCGGCAAACAAGGGGCCCACCTTGTGGCCATTGACGCAAACGCGCATCACGCCGAATCCGCGCAAGTCGCCGTCGTCTATATCCGCCAGAGCCAGCGACCCCGGCTGCGCGATCCAGTTGCGCAAAAACGCCGACCTGTCCGCTGCAAAGCACTGGCGGTCATAGGCCAGTACCGTTTCGAACGGGATGTCGGAAAGCGGCAATGGCCCAGCCGGCGCGTCGCCACCCCCCACCCCTTCGAAGCGCTGGTTTTGCCAGGCAAGAGAGAAGCCAGACTTGCGGTAATTTTCCTGCTGTGCGGTTACGCCGTCGAGGCCGATATTGTGGCCGGCCAGCTTTTCCATGCCGACATTCCATATCTGCCAGCCAAGACCCTGTCCCCTGTACTCGGGCCGAACGATATAAAATCCGAGAAATCCAATTTCGCCGGGATAGGAGACAACCGAAATGCAGGAAACCGGCTCGCCGCCCAGCTCGCCGATCAGGAAGCCGCGCGGATCGGCGGCCATGAAAGCCCGCGCATCGTGTCGTCCGGGATTCCAGCCCTCCGCCAACGCCCAGTCGATGGCGGTGGCGAGATCGTCTCGGGTCATGGTTCGAATGCGATAATTGGGATTTGTCATGAGGGACCTATTGTACCAGGGCTGCGAGGGTCACGCCGAATTCCTTCTCGCCAACTCCCCTTCCGCCATTGCGCTGTTGATAAAAATTTTATCATATGGTAAATAAATTGGGGTGTGAATAATGAACATACACGCGATCCATACAGGGAGGTCGTCGAAGATATGGACAAACATCGAGTTTCGGGGGTGGCGGCGGGCCGCCTGACGGCCGAAGAATACAGCGCCAATTTCGCCGATATCCATCCGCCGCTGAACACGCATGAAGCGTTGGTCGAAGCGCAGCGCTGTTATTTCTGCCACGACGCGCCTTGTATGACCGCCTGTCCGACGAGCATCGACGTGCCGTTGTTCATTCGCCAGATCACGACTGGGAACCCCAAGGGGTCGGCGCATACCATCTTCAAGCAGAATATCGTCGGCGGCATGTGTGCCCGGGTCTGCCCAACCGAAACGCTGTGCGAGGAAGCCTGTGTACGCAATGTGGCTGAGGAAAAACCGGTCCGGATCGGCCTGTTGCAGCGCTATGCCACCGACGTCCTGATGGCCAGTGGCGAGCAGAGATTCAGCCGTGCGCAGGCAACCGGCAAAAAAGTCGCCGTCGTTGGTGGTGGACCCGGCGGATTGGCTTGTGCGCACCGCCTGTCGATGTACGGTCATGACGTCACCATCTTCGAGGCGAAACCAAAACCTGGCGGACTGAACGAATACGGGCTGGCAGCCTACAAGACACTGGATGACTTCGCGCAGCGGGAAATAGACTACATCCTGGGCATCGGCGGCATCGAGATCCGTTCCGGCGCAAAGCTGGGCGAGGACATAGATCTCGACGATCTGCGCAAGGATCATGACGCGGTATTCCTGGGCCTCGGCATGGGCGGCGTCAACGAGCTGGGGCTCGAGGGTGAGGACTTGGATGGGGTGCTCGATGCGATCGACTACATCGCCGAGCTGCGCCAGGCCACGGACATGGCCAAACTTCCAGTGGGTCGACGCATTGTCGTGATCGGCGGCGGCATGACGGCGGTGGATATCTCGGTCCAGACCAAGCGGCTGGGCGCGGAAGAGGTTTCCATGGTCTATCGCCGCGGCCAAGAGCAGTTAAAGGCCAGTGGTTACGAGCAGGAACTGGCCCAGACCAGCGGTGTGCAAATCCGCCTATGGGCCGCGCCGGTCCGCCTTCACGGCGACGGCGGCAAGCTCACCGGTGTCGAGTTCGAATATCAAGTCGCCGGCAATGGCGGCGGATCCGGCGGCACGGGCGAAACTTTCATCCTGCCGGCAGATCAGGTCTTCAAGGCGATCGGCCAGAAGTTCCTGCCCGCTTGCATCGCGGAGTCCGGCGTGACCCTGAAGGGCGGACGGATCGAGATTGACGATGAGCGACGCACCAGCGTCGCGGATATCTGGGCCGGCGGCGACTGCGTGGCCGGCGGCCAGGACTTGACGGTTGCTTCGGTTGAAGACGGAAAGTTGGCCGCGGAATCGATCCACCGCAGCTTTTCCGCATGACCATGCCCGGGACGATTTCGAAGAGGAGACAATATCATGGCTGATCTGCGCAGCGAATTCCTGGGGATCAAATCGCCGAACCCCTTCTGGCTTGCCTCGGCCCCGCCAACCGACCGCGAGGTCAACGTTACGCGCGCCTTCAAAGCGGGCTGGGGCGGCGTGGTCTGGAAGACGCTTGGCGAGGATCCACATATCGTCAATGTCAACGGCCCGCGTTACGGTGCAATCCATGGCGCCGATCGGCAGTTGATCGGGTTCAACAATATCGAGCTGATCACCGACCGGCCGCTGGACATCAACCTTCGCGAAATCAAGGCAGTGAAGAAGGCCTGGCCAGACCGTGCGATCGTGGTCTCGCTGATGGTTCCCTGTGAGGAAAAATCCTGGGAGACGATCCTGCCATTGGTCGAGGATACCGGAGCAGACGGTATCGAGCTGAATTTTGGTTGCCCGCATGGCATGTCGGAACGCGGCATGGGCGCGGCGGTCGGGCAGGTTCCCGAATATGTCGGAATGGTCGCGCGCTGGTGCAAGCAGCATACGCGCATGCCCGTGATCGTGAAGCTGACGCCGAACATTACCGATGTTCGTCAGCCCGCCCGCGCGGCGAAGGAAGGCGGTGCGGACGCGGTCTCCCTGATCAACACCATCAATTCCATCATGGGGGTCGACCTCGATACCATGGCGCCCAATCCGCCGACCGACGGTAAGGGCACACACGGCGGCTATTGCGGGCCGGCGGTGAAGCCCATCGCGCTCAACATGGTGGCGGAAATTGCCCGCGATCCGGATACAGCAGGCCTGCCCATCTCGGCGATCGGCGGCATCGGCACATGGCGCGACGCGGTCGATTTCATGGCGCTGGGCGCCGCCAACGTCCAGGTTTGCACCGCGGCCATGACCTATGGTTTCAGGATCGTCGAGGATATGATCGAGGGGCTTTCGGCCTGGATGGACGAAAAGAGTTATGCCGATGTCGGCGATTTTGTCGGGGCGGCGGTGCCCAACGTCACCGACTGGCAGTATCTGAACCTGAATTACGTCGTGAAAGCGCGGATCGACCAGGATCTCTGCATAAAATGCGGCCGCTGCCACATCGTTTGCGAGGACACCTCTCACCAGGCCATCACCGAATCCAGGAATGGCGCACGTTACTTCGACGTATTGGACGAGGAATGCGTCGGTTGCAACCTATGCGCCAGCGTTTGCCCGGTCGAGGGATGCATCGAGATGGTCCAGCAGACCTCCGGAACGGATGCGCGAACTGGCAAGCCGATCGACGACGGTTACGCCAATTGGACGACGCACCCCAACAATCCGCAGGCGGCCCCCGCCGCGGAATGAGTTTTCCTCCCTGGGGTCTGACAATGTGACCCTGACGGGGCGGCCTCGCCGCTCCGTTTTTTTGCTTTCAGCGGGGCAATATGCCGCGCAACAAGACCGTGGTCAGTACCGCGTAGGCCTCGTCGATGGCCTCATCGCGGCTGCGATCGGGCAGCACGACTTCGATCTGCGATTCGAAATC
>CAXMQC010000286.1:0-4520 GCA_964195285.1 Akkermansiaceae bacterium | reverse complement strand
GCATCTCTTCACGCTTCCACGGCAGTATACCGCGTCTGGCGCCGGGCGGCGGGCTGTATCGGTACAATGAACGCCCGCGACCACGAATTTCCCTGATTGCATAGGGTTCGACGCGTTTCACGTCGGCCGCAATCGCCGCATAGGCGCCTGTTATTTCCAATAAAGTCACCTCAAAGCTGCCCAACGGCATACTTGGGCTGGGCCGGATCACGGAATTGACGCCCAGCAGCCGCGCGACGCCGATAACCTTTTCGCGCCCGACATGTTCGGTCAGTTTGACGGCCACAGTGTTGATCGATTGGGCAAAGGCGGTGCGTAACGTCACCTGGCCTACGAACCTGCCATTATGATTGCGCGGGCTCCAGCCCTCGATCTCGATCGGTTCATCCATGGCCAGGCTGTCGGGCGTAAAACCGGCATCCAACGCCGCCAGGTAGACAAACAGCTTGAAGGCGGAACCGGGCTGTCGCTTGGCCTTGGTGGCGCGATTGAACTGGCTTTCGCCGTAATCCTTGCCGCCAAACATCGCCACGATGCCCCCGTCCAGTGTCATCGCCACGAGCGCCGTCTGCACCGAGTCCTCGCCGGACCCCAATATGCCGGACCAGCGCGCCACGGTGCTTTCGGCCAGCGTCTGTATCTCGGGAACCAGCGTCGTTTCCACCTGCAAATCCGCCGTCATCGGTCCCAGCAGGCGGCGCGTTTCCTGTTCCGTCCAGTCGGCGAAATAATTCCAGCCGGGATGAGCATCAGGCGCAACCGCCAGCGTGGCCGGTTTTTCCTGTGCCGCCAGCACTTGTTCCTCGTCGATGTAACCCTGCGCTTGCATCAGCGTCAGCACGATTTTCGCTTGCGCCTGGGCGGCTTCGAGATTGCGGACGGGCGAATACCAGGACGGCGCCTGGATCAACCCTGCCAGCATGGCGGATTCGGGCAGCGTAAGCGCGCGGGCCGTTTTGCGGAAATAGCGCCAGGAAGCGGCATCGACACCATAGGCGCCAGCGCCGAAATAAATCTGGTTCAGATAGCGAGCGAGAATTTCGTCCTTGTCGAGCCGGTTTTCCAGCCAAAGCGCCAGCATCATGTCCTGGATCTTGCGCTTGATGGTGCGGTCCTGTTCGAGAAAATAGGTCTTGGCCAGTTGCTGCGTGATGGTGCTGCCACCCTGGCGTATGCCGCCGGCCTTGAAGTTGGCCATCAGCGCGCGGCCGATGCCCCGCAGATCAATACCCGGATGCTCATAAAAGCGTTTGTCCTCGATGGCAACGACGGCCTGCAGCAGATGCGGCGGGAGTTCATCGACCGTCAACCGGTCGCCACGGTAAACTCCGCGGCTGGCGAAGACCTCGCCCCCCTCGGCCTTGATCAGCATGGACGGCCGGTCAATTTCAGCCATAAAGCCATCGGGCAGCGGCAACGTATAGGCGAAATAACCCAGAGTCACGAGCCCGGCCAACAGACCGCCGAGCAGCATGATGGCCGCATCCTTCCAGCCGAATAGGCGGCGCTGGCCACGGCGCGAAAATATCCTGCGCGCTAGGGAAAACATTATCTCGGTCCTGCCTGAGTCTGTTGCCGGATATTCAGCGCCCCGCCGACAATACTGACCGGGCCCTGCAGGTTTTCCTCATAGCAGGAATTTTGCGCGTAATTATGTCATCGCCATGGCAATTATGCGCCCGGCGTACCGATAAAGGCCCCGCGTCATGCGGGGCCCTCGTCGGCAGAGTCGGTCTGAATCAGTGTTTGATTCCGAGAATTTCCATCGCCTCGTGAAGCGCGGCCAGGGATTCTTTGTGTGTCCCAGACTTGTGGAGCCCGTCACCCGTGTCTCGGAGGGCCTTCGCTTTCGCGTTGCTCTGGGACGCCAGCGCCGCGTCGATCAACTTGACATCTTTCGGGCAGTGGCCGGCGAGCGCCGGTGTGGCGAATCCGAAAACGACAAAAGCTGTGATAATCAACCGTTTCATTCGCTTGTCTCCCTGATTTGTGGCATGCCATCAATAAAGATACACACGAACAACCTACTTATTCCCGCCGACGGCGTTATTTTTCTTCCTGGCCGTCTTTTCGCCCTTCCCTTAGCCGGTTCCAGTAATCCATCCGCTTGGCTATTTCGCGTTCGAAGCCGCGTTCGACGGGACGGTAGAAACTGCGGCGGCCCATATCCTCCGGGAAATAGTCCTGGCCCGAAAAACCCTCGGGCGTATCATGATCGTAGGAATATCCGGCACCATAGCCGATATTCTTCATCAGCGTCGTGGGTGCGTTCAGGATATGTTTTGGGGGCATCAGCGAACCGGTCTCGCGCGCTGCCGTCATGGCCTTCCCAAACGCCTTATAGGCGGCGTTTGACTTCGGTGCTGTCGCCAGATAGATCACCGCCTGGGCCAGCGCGAGCTCACCTTCCGGCGAACCGATGCGCTCGTAACAGTCCCAGGCCGCCAGCGCCTGCACGGCCGCCTGAGGATCGGCGAGCCCGACATCCTCATAGGCGAAGCGCGCCAGCCGCCGCGCGATATAACGCGGGTCCTCACCACCGGCCAACATCCGGGCCAGCCAGTACAATCCGGCGTCGGCGTCGGAACCCCGCAGCGATTTGTGCAGGGCACTCATCAGGTTGTAGTGGCCTTCCTGGCTTTTGTCGTAAAGCGGCGCGCGGCGCTGCACCGTGGCGGCCAGCCGGGCGGTGTCGAGTGCCCCGTCCAGGCGCAGCGCGAACAACTCCTCGGCCAGGTTCAAGACGAAGCGCCCGTCGCCATCCGCCATGGCCTTGAGCGACGCCCGGGCGTCGCCGTCCAGCGGCAACGCCCTGCCCTCCACTTCTTCTGACCGCGCCAGAAGCTTTTCCAGAGCCGCATCGTCAAGCCGATTGAGGACGAATACCTGACAACGCGACAGCAAGGCCGCGTTCAACTCGAAACTGGGGTTCTCGGTGGTGGCGCCAACCAAAATGACCGTGCCATCCTCGACATAGGGCAGAAAGCCGTCCTGCTGGGCCCTGTTGAAACGATGAATCTCATCGATAAACAACAGGGTTCCCCGCCCCGCCGCGCGATGACCCTTGGCTTTCTCGAATATTTTGCGCAGGTCGGCGACACCCGAAAACACCGCCGACAGTGGCTCGAACGACAAATCGATGCGACCGGCAAGCAGCCGGGCAATGGTAGTCTTGCCGCAGCCCGGCGGTCCCCACAGGATCATCGAGGCCAGACGACCGGCGGCCAGCATGCGCGTCAGTGGCCCCTCCCCACCCAGCAGGTGATCCTGGCCGACCACCTGGTCCAGCGCGACTGGTCGTAATTTGTCGGCCAGCGGCCGCGGGGCAGCGCTTTCAAATAATCCCTGTTGTCCAGCGCCGTCGGTCACTGCACCTTGACCTGCAACACCCGGTCGCCACGTCGAATGGCGATATTCCAGCTTTTGGCTCCGCTTTTCAAAACTTTGACACCATCACGGACCAGCTTGATATCCACGCCATTAACCGACTGTAATATGTCACCCGGGCGCACCCCCAGCCGGGCCGCCGGCGAGCGTTTGACGACCGCCAGCACGAAGACGCCGCGCAGTTGGCCTTTCAGGCCCAACTCTTCGACAAGGGCAGGCGACAGGTTGCCGATCCTGGCGCCGGCGAGCGGCTGTTTGCCCTCCAACATTGTGGTATTGCGCGGCGGTTCCTCCGGCGGCGCCTCCAGCGGCATGGGGACGCTTCTCTCGCGGCCCTTGCGCAACACCGTAAGCTCCACTGTCTCGCCGATACGCCGGGTGGCCAGGCGGAAGCGCAATGCTTGGGCACCCTCCCCGTCATGACAGTCGACCGCCATCACCACGTCGCCAGGGGTCAGGCCGGCCGTGTCTGCTGGGCCACCGTCGTAAATTGACTCAACGATAACCCCGACGGGCCGCGGCATATCCAGCGCCAGAGCCAGGTCGGCGATTACGGCGCGTCCATCGAAGCCGAGCCAGGGGCGGACCAGCGGCCGACCCTCGATCGCCGAGTCAACGATGGAGCGCACCATATTGGCGGGCACCGCGAAACCGATACCCAGGGAGCCGCCACTCTTGGAGAAGATCGCCGTGTTGATGCCCACCAGCAGGCCATCCATGCCGACCAGCGCGCCGCAAGAGTTACCGGGATTGATCGCCGCGTCGGTCTGGAGAAAGGAGCGGGAGTCGGCCACGCCAACTCTGGTGCGCGCCAGTGCGGAAACGAACCCCGAGGTCACGGTCTGTCCAACCCCGAACGGATTACCTATTGCCAGTACGATATCACCAACCTCCAGCGCGTCCGAATCGGAAAACTCCAAACTGGGTAGCACCTCGCCGTCTGTATCGATGCGTAAGACCGCGAGGTCGGTGCGATCATCGGCCAGCACGATTTCGGCGTCGAACTCGCGGCGGTCGGACAATACGACGGTAATTTCCTGCGCATCCGCAATTACGTGATTGTTGGTCACCACCACGCCGTCGGCGCGCACCAATACGCCGGACCCCAATGAATTCTGAATGCGTTCTTTCGG
>CAXMQC010000285.1:0-7933 GCA_964195285.1 Akkermansiaceae bacterium | reverse complement strand
CGCTGGATTCCCCGTTCGCCGCAGTCGACCGGCTCGTTCCCAAGCAGGGGCCGAAGACCGGTGGCGCCGCCGCGGTGCTGGTGGATGTCCATGGCGAGGCGACCAGCGAGAAAATGGCGCTGGGCCATTACCTGGACGGCCGCGCCAGCCTGGTGGTCGGCAGCCATACCCATTCGCCGACTGCCGACGCGCAGATTCTGCCCGGCGGCACCGCCTATCAGACCGACGCCGGCATGTGCGGCGATTACGATTCGGTTATCGGCATGAAAAAAGAAGGGTCGGTCGACCGCTTCGTCCGCAAACTACGCGGCGAGCGCCTGACCCCGGCCGACGGCGAGGCGACGGTCTGCGGCGTGTTTGTCGAGACCGACGACGCCACCGGCCTCGCGATCCACGTCGCGCCGCTAAGGCTGGGTGGACGGTTGCGGCCGGAATGGCCGATCTAACTGGCGGCGCCTACAACGAAAAAAAACACGGCAGCCAAATCGGTCGGGGCCGGACGTTCATCAACGTGTCGTTCGGGTGCTCACCAGCATTTCCAGCCCGTTGGCGATCGCAAGGGCGGAACGGTCTTCGATGCCCGTCACGCCCGTCTCCAGAATCGCCCGCATCGCCGCGGCATGGGTTCGCACGATATTCAGGATGGCATGGTCATGCACCGCCACCCTGCGGCTGGCTTTGCACAATGCCCCTGCGTACCGGGTTATCAGCGGATAACCGAACAACGCCCCCTGGCCCCGCATGTCATGGGCGATCCGCATGATTTCGGCGTAATGGGCCATGCGATTATCATGGTCGCTGGCCATTTTGCCGGCATAGTGGTCCAGGTTCACGATGTCGCGTCTGGCATATTCGGGATATTCGGCGGCCAGCCTGTCGACTGCCGCTTCAGCCTTGGCCATGACCTCGTCGGTTATGCTGGACTGCGCCGGTTCCCCCGGTTTGCCCGTCGTCCGCCTGGCAGGCGAATAAAGTGAAAGGTTCAATATACCCGCCCTTCGGAGAGTGGAGCCCTTAATGCCTTTCCCACGCCGCAATCTCGCCATAAACCGCTGTTAGGCAACGGGCTTGATTTTAAAGGGCTGGTTGACAATATTTTCCCCAATCGCGCATACACTAGATATAGTATGGTGCGACAAGATATATCACTGTAATTTGTGTTTGCAAGGAAGATTTCGGGAAAGAAATGGCTGGCCACTCTCAGTTCAAGAATATCATGTACCGCAAGGGCGCGCAGGACAAGAAGCGCGCCGGTCTGTTTGCCAAGCTGGGCCGCGAGCTCACCGTGGCGGCAAAGATGGGCGGAGGCGATCCGGATGCCAATCCCAGGCTGCGCGCCGCCATCACCGCCGCCAAGTCGGCGAACATGCCCAAGGACAATGTCGAACGCGCCGTCAAGAAGGGCGCCGGCGGCGGCGAGGGCGAGGATTACGAGGATATCCGCTATGAGGGCTATGCGCCGGGCGGCGTCGCCGTGATCGTCGAGGCGCTGACCGACAACCGCAACCGTACCGCATCCGAGATTCGCTCGGCGTTCAGCAAACATGGCGGCAACCTGGCCGAAACCGGCGCCGTGAGTTTCATGTTCGACCGGGTCGGTGAAATTGTCTTCCCGGCCGCGGCGGCCAATGCCGACAGCATGTTCGAGGCCGCGCTGGAGGCCGGTGCATCGGATGTCGAATCAAGCGACGGCGGCCATGTGATTACTTGCGAGCCGGACGATTTACACGCCGCGGCCGGCGCGATGGAGAAGCTGTTCGGCGAACCGGAGTCGGCGAAGCTTGTGTGGCGGCCGCAGAACACGGTGCCGGTCGACGAATCCACGGCGAGCACTTTGTTGAAGCTGCTCGACGTGCTGGACGACAATGACGACGTGCAGCTGGTGTCGGCCAACTTCGAGATCGACGACGACGTAATGTCACGGCTTACGGCATGAATTTGAGACGGACAGAGGGCGCATTGCGGCTGATCGGCTTCGACCCGGGACTGCGTCACACCGGGTGGGGCGTCATCGAGGCCGAAGGCAACCGGCTAAGCTATGTCGCCGACGGCACGATCCGGGCCGCGCCGGCCCGGGACATGGCGTCGCGGCTGCGTGAGCTTCATGATGGGCTGGCCGCCGTGTTGACTGAATTTCGACCGGTTGAGGCGGCGGTGGAGGAAACCTTCGTCAACAAGAATCCCGCGTCAACGCTGAAACTGGGTCAGGCGCGCGGCGTCGTGCTGCTGGCGCCGGCACTGTTCGGTATTCCGGTCGCCGAATATTCGGCCAACCGGATCAAGAAATCGGTGGTCGGCGCCGGCCACGCCGCCAAAGAACAGGTGCAGATGATGGTCTCGCGGCTGTTGCCGGGCTGCTCGTTTTCCAGCGCCGATGCGGCCGACGCGCTGGCGGTGGCGATCTGCCATGCGCATTTCGCCCAGACGCGCCAGCAATGGGGACAGGAACGTGCACCGATGGCGGGAGTCGCGGAATGATCGCGAGGCTGACCGGAAAGATGGAGACCCTGGGCGAAGACCGCGCCATCGTCGATGTCGGCGGGGTCGGCTATCTGGTGTTCTGTTCGGGCCGGACGCTGGCGCAGTTGCCGGGCGACGGTTCGACGGTGCAATTGCATGTAGAGACCCACGTGCGCGAGGACCATATTCATCTTTATGGGTTCGTCGATATCGACGAGTTGGAGTGGTTCCGCCTGCTGACCACGGTGCAGGGCGTCGGCGCGAAGGTGGCGCTGGCGATCCTGACGGCAATGGGGCCGGGCGAGCTGCTGCAGGCGGTGGCGGCCGCCGACAAGGCGGCGGTAACACGGGCCAATGGCGTCGGTCCGAAATTGGCGGCGCGTATCGTGGCGGAGCTGAAGGACAAGGTCGGCGGTATCGCGCTGGGCGCGGCGGCGGCCATACGCGTGGCCGGGTCGCCGGCGCCAGGCGCCGCCGCCGGGATCGACGAGGACGCGGTATCGGCGCTGGTTAATCTGGGTTACGGGCGCAGCGATGCCTTCGGCGCGGTGGCGCGGGCCGGCGGCCGGCTGGGTGACCAGGCGCCGCTGGGTGACCTGATTCGCGCCGGACTTGAGGAGCTGTCGCAATGACCGGCGAGCCCGACCGGCTGATCACGCCGGCGTTCGAGTCGGGCGACGGCGCGGAAGCGTCGCTGCGTCCGCAATCCCTGGACGACTTCATCGGCCAGCAGGCGGTACGCGAAAATCTGGCGGTGTTCATCAAGGCGGCGCGCGGGCGCGGTGAAGCGCTCGACCATGTGCTGTTTCATGGCCCCCCCGGGGCTGGGCAAGACCACTTTGGCGCAGATTGTCGCGCGCGAGCTGGGCGTTGGTTTCCGGGCGACGTCGGGACCGGTGCTGACCAAGGCCGGCGATCTGGCCGCGATCTTGACCAATCTGCAGCCCAACGACGTTCTGTTCATCGACGAGATCCATCGCTTGAACCCGGCGGTCGAGGAGATCCTCTATCCGGCGATGGAGGATTACCAGCTTGATCTTATTATCGGCGAGGGGCCGGCGGCGCGCTCGATCCGCATCGACCTGCCGCCCTTCACGATGATCGCCGCGACGACGCGGTCCGGCCTGATTACCCGGCCGCTGCGCGAGCGCTTCGGCATTCCGCTGCGCGTCGAGTTCTATACCGAGGACGAGCTTACCGTCATCGTCGAGCGTAACGCCCGTCTGTTGGACGCGCCAATCACCCCCGAGGGCGGCCGCGAAGTGGCGCGCCGCAGCCGCGGAACGCCGCGCGTCGCCGGGCGGCTGCTGCGCCGGGTGCGCGATTTCGCGACGATCGACGGGCTGCGGGAAATCGACTCGGTGGCGGCCGACCGGGCGCTGGCCCGTCTGGATGTGGACGGCCGCGGACTGGACAGCATGGACCGGCGCTACCTGTCCTGCATCGCCGACAATTACGGTGGCGGGCCGGTCGGAGTCGAGACGCTGGCCGCCGCGCTGTCGGAACAGCGTGACGTTCTGGAGGAGGTGATCGAACCCTACCTGGTGCAACAGGGCCTGCTGCAGCGCACCCCGCGTGGCCGGGCATTGACGGTGCAGGGATGGGCTTATCTGGGCCACACGCCGCCGGCCGGCGTTGCCGCGCAGTTGGAGATGCTGGACAGTGACCAGATGGAGGACGGTGATGGTTGACGCGCCACCAGCCGAAGCCCACATAACGCCGATCCGGGTCTATTACGAGGATACGGATGCGGCCGGCATGGTCTATTACGCGAATTATCTGAAATTCGCCGAGCGCGCGCGCACCGAAATGATGCGCGATTTATCCGGCGGGCGCTATGCCCGAATGCTGGGCGATGGCATGGCCTTTATCGTGCGCCGCTGCACCGTCGATTACGCTGGGGCGGCGAAACTCGACGATCTCGTCGAAGTCCACTCGCGGGTGCTGAATGTCGGCGGCGCCTCGCTCTCGGCCGAACAGATCGTTCGGCGCGATGGCGAGCGGCTGGTCGGCATCGAGGTCAAGCTGGGCTGTATCGGCCCGGACGGCAGGCCGGCCCGGATACCGGCGGACCTGCGCGCCGAGATCGAAAAATACGCATGAATGAGAGAAAGCTTAAGAGTCTGGAAACCATAAATGGCGTACCCGTATTCGACCCGTGAAAACCGGTCGGCTGAGATCAACCCCCGTTTCAACAATGTGACCTGAATAATGGAAACCGAAGTCGTTAATTCCGTCGCTCTGGGCGGCTCAACCGAAGCCATCAACCTTTCTATCTGGGGCCTGTTCTGGTCGGCCCATTGGATCGTCAAGTTCGTTATCATCATCCTGGCGGCGGCTTCCGTCTGGTGCTGGACCATCATCTTTTTCAAGATTGGCATGCTGCGCCGGCTGCGGGGCCGGGCCGCGCGGTTCGAGGACTCCTTCTGGTCCGGCGGGTCGCTCGACGACCTATACGACCAGATCGGTCAACGACCGCTCGATCCGATGGCCGCGGTTTTTTCGGCCGCCATGCGCGAATGGCGCCGCTCGCTCAGCCGCCGGCGCGCTGGCGGTACCATGACAGGCAGCGTCCAGGACCGCATCGACCGGGTGATGCATGTCACGGTCGGGCGCGAGATGGAGCGGCTGGAAAGCCATCTGAACTTCCTGGCCTCGGTCGGCTCGACGGCGCCCTTCATCGGGTTGTTCGGCACTGTATGGGGCATCATGAACAGCTTCCAGTCGATCGCGGCGTCAAAGCAAACGACGCTGGCCGTCGTCGCCCCCGGTATCGCCGAGGCTCTGTTCGCCACCGCCCTGGGGTTGGTCGCGGCAATTCCGGCGGTGGTGGCTTACAACAAGATATCGAACGAGTTGAACCGTTATGCCGGCCGGCTGGACGCCTTCTCCGGCGAGTTCAGCGCGATTCTGTCGCGCCAGATCGAGGAGACCGTCTGAGCCATGGCGATAAGCACCGGAAATGGCGGCGGGTCGGGCATGCGCAGCGTGCGCTACCGGCCGATGGCTGAAATCAACGTGACTCCCTTCGTCGATGTTATGCTGGTGCTGCTGGTGGTGTTCATGGTGACGGCGCCGCTGCTGACCGTCGGCGTGCCGGTAGACCTGCCCAAGACCAAGGCCGCCGTGATTTCCAATCCGGACGAGCCGATCGTCATCAGTATTGATTCCAAGAACCGGGTGTATATCCAGGAGACCGAGGTTCCGCTGGAAAATCTGGCGGCCCGCTTGGGGGCGATCACCGGTGCCAACCCCGAGACCCGCATATTCGTGCGTGGCGACCGGTCCATCGAATATGGCCGGGTCATGGAGGTCATGGGGAGCGTCAGCGAGGCCGGTTTCAAGAAGGTCTCGCTGCTGGCCAATCTGCCGGACGCCAAGAAAAAGAAAAAGTAACGAGCCCGTAAACCCATGCGCAAGGCGTTCATCTATTCGATCGTTTTCCATCTCGGCGTCGCCGTGCTGGCGCTGGTTGGCATCCCGCTGGGTGAAACCCTGCCGGTTGAAACCGTGCAGACCATGGATGTCGATATCGCCGAACTGACGGTGACGACCAAGAGCCAGAAACCACCGCGCGAGACGGAGCCCGAGCCGAAGGAGGAAGAGCCGCCCAAACCGCCGCCGGCGCCGAAACCGAAACCCGCGCCGCCGCCAGAACCGGAACCCAAGCCGGAGCCCGAGCCGGCACCGGAGGAGCCGGAAGAGGCCGAGGCGCCGCCGGTGCCTGAACCGGATCCCGAACCCGAGCCGAAAGAGCCGGAAATCGTCGAGCCGGAGCCGGAACCCACACCACCGGAAGAGCCGGAAGAGAAGCAGGTCGCCATCGTCACGCCGACCGGCAAACCGCGGCCTAAGAACATCAAGAAGAAGGACGATTTCGACTCGATGCTCAATACGCTTGAGTTGGACGACGACAAGCCGGTCGACGCGCCCGACAAACCAACCAAGGAAAAGGATTTCTTCGACGAGTTGAACCTGGATGAAATCGAAACCGCCGATAAACCCAAGCCCCGCGAGGAGACACAGATTGCGACGGTAATCGGAACCAGGCTTACGGTTAGCGAAAGGGATGCTCTTCGCCGCCAGATCGAGAAATGCTGGAATGTACCGATCGGCGCGCGCAATCCCGAGAAATTGGTTGTCGAGATCAGAATCAGAGTTAATCGTGACCGTACCGTAAGAGATGCGCTTATCGTGGATACCAACCGCATGGCAGGCGATACTTTTTACCGATCGATGGCCGAAAGTGCGCGGCGCGCGGTAAAAAATCACAAATGCAGCCCATTGGAACTTCCCCCGGGAAAGTATAATGAGTGGAAGGATATCACGATGACTTTCAATCCGAGCACTATGGTGGGACAGTAAAGAACATGGGGATCAACAGGATGAAGACCGGTATTTCGGCCGTGACCGCGCTACGCCTTTTACTCGTGACGGCATTGATCCTGGCTGGTTCCGCCGCGGCGGCCCGTGCGGAATTACGGATCGACATCACCCGCGGCAATATTGACCCGATGCCAGTCGCGATTACCGATTTTTACAGCGCCGACACCCGGACGGCGGCCGTCGGGCGGGAGCTTACCGAGGTCATCTCGGCCGACCTGGAACGGTCCGGCTTGTTTGCGCCGATCAACAAGCGCGCCTTCATTCAGTCCAGCGAGTCGCTGCTGGTGAGGCCGCGCTTTTCGGACTGGCGGGTGATCAACGCCCAGGCGCTGGTCAGCGGCAGCGTGAGTTACGAACAGGACGGGCGGCTGAAGTTCGAATTCCGCCTGTGGGATGTGTTCGCGGAATCCCAGATGACCGGCTTCGCCTACCGCACGCCGCGTAACAATTGGCGCCGGGTCGCCCATATCATCGCCGACGCCGTCTACAAGCGGATCACCGGCGAGGAAGGTTATTTCGACAGCCGCATCGTCTATGTCGCCGAAACCGGCCCGCATACCATGCGTATCAAACGGCTGGCGATCATGGACCAGGACGGCGCCAATCACAAATACCTGACCGACGGCAGCGCGCTGGTGCTGACGCCACGCTTCTCGCCGACCCGCCAGGAAATCACCTACCTGTCATATTTCAACGATACGCCCAGGGTCTATCTGTTCGATATCAATACCGGTCGCCAGGAAATGTTGGGTGCTTTTAAGGGTATGACCTTTGCGCCGCGCTTCTCGCCGGATGGCAATTCGGTGGTCATGTCCTATGCCAAGGACGGCAACTCGGACATCTGGAGCATGGACCTGCGCACCCGCCGGGCGCGCCAGATCACCCGCGATCCCTCGATCGATACTTCGCCGTCCTACTCGCCCGACGGCCGTCAAATTATCTTCAATTCGGACCGCGGCGGCAGCCAGCAGCTTTATGTCATGGATGACGACGGCAACAATGTGCGCCGAATCAGTTTCGGTCAGGGCCGCTACGCAACCCCGGTATGGTCGCCGCGCGGCGACCTCATCGCCTTCACGAAATTCCA
>CAXMQC010000284.1:0-3745 GCA_964195285.1 Akkermansiaceae bacterium | reverse complement strand
TAAGCAGTCTGTTTCTGAGCCTGGCCGCCACGCTGTTCGCCGAGGCCAGGGGCTGGGGCCGGATGCGGTCGCTCGGCCTTGCAGGGGCTGCCGTAGCGCTGGCGGCGCTGGTCATATACCTGGAGGATAGTACCGACGCTTGGGAAGGCCCGGGATTCTATCTGCTCGTCCCCGGCGGCATCCTGGCGATGATCGTCGCCCCGTTCCTGCGGCGTGGCGCGGACGACAGGGCGGTATGGGATTTTAATCTGGCAAGCTGGCTCAGCGTGTTGTTCGGGTTGATCGTGGCGGTCGGGCTGGGGTTTGGCACGGCGGCACTGCTCGGCGGACTGGAAACGCTGTTCGGCCTGGATGTCGACGGCGACTATTATCAGGACACGTGGATTATCTGCCTGAGCCTGCTGTGGCCTTGGCAGACCCTGGCGGGCATTCCCGGCGCCTGCGAGGAGTCGGCGAACAAGGCGCCGCCGCGATGGACTGAATATGTCGTCTCCTGGCTACTGATTCCGCTGGCGCTGATTTACCTGATACTGCTGTATGGGTTCGTGGCAAAATCGCTGGCGACCTGGGAATTGCCGCGCGGCACTGTTGGTTGGCTGGTTGGCGGCTTTGCGGCCTTCGGCCTGTCGGTATGGAGCGCGGCCTGGCCATTCCGCGAGACCGGCAACCGCCTGGCGCGGCTCTATCACCGTTTCTTCCACTATGCGCTGGTCGTACCGGTGATCCTGCTGGCCATCGGCGTCGGCGTACGCCTCGCCGAATACGGCATAACCGAAAAACGCTATGCGCTGATCCTGATGACCTTGTGGCTCGGCGGCATCGCGCTATACGGAATATTGGTCCGCTCGGCGCGTCTCGCCATCGCACCCGCCGCCTTCGCGGTCTTGTTGATAGCGGGCGCCATCGGCCCTTGGGGCGCCACATCGGTGTCGATCCGCAGCCAGATTGGCCAGCTTGAAGGACTGCTGACGGAAGCTGGCATCCTGGTCGAGAGAACGATCGCGCCGAAAGAAGGTGTGGCCAACCCGAAAGAAGCCATGCGGATCAGCAGCATCGTGCGCTATATGCGCCACGGCAGGCGGCGCGACGACCTTGAGGAATGGTTGGAAAATGCCGGCGCCAAACCCGCGGGCGGCGAGGACAACGAGGCGCTGCTTGCCCTGATGGGACTCGACTATGTCGAGCAATGGGAGGACGAAAATCGCTTCTCCTATTCTGTTGGCGCGACGGAGGTCGCTGATGTTTCCGGTTTCGACGTCGCCTATAATCTGAATTTCGGTAAAGATGGGCCCACCGAAATCGGCGTTGAGGACGATGGCCCGCGTTATCTGATCGTTCGGAACGGCAGCATCGTGTCCGTCGCCAACGCCGCCAGTCCGGAGAACCTGATCAGCTTCGATCTAGGGGCGCTGGCCGAAGCAGTGCGCACGATGGAGTTGGCCGGCAACAATCCGAAATCGACCAGGGCCATGACCCTGGAAGCTGCCGAAAACGGCCTGCGCGCACGGCTCTATGTCCAATATATGAACGGCCGGCGAATCGGCTCCGGCAACTACCGGATTGACTACGGCAACGGCCTCTTGCTGGTCGGGCGGGCGGAGTAACCCCCTACTCCGCCGCCTCGTCCCTGGCGCGCACCACCGGCTCGCGCATGGTGACGAATTCCTCGGCCGCGGTCGGATGGATACCGATGGTGGCGTCGAACTGGGCCTTGGTGGCGCCCATCTTGATGGCAATGGCGAGGCCCTGGATGATCTCGCCGGATTCCGGCCCGGCCATGTGGGCGCCGACGACCCGGTCGGACGCCTTGTCGACGACCAGCTTCATGAAGGTGCGCTCGTCGCTGCCCGACAAGGTGTGTTTCAGGGCCCGGAAATCCGAGATATAGACGTCGAGCTCGCCATGACGTTCGTGCGCGTTGGCTTCTGTCAGGCCGACGCTGGACAGGGCGGGCTGGCTGAACACGGCGCTGGGGATATCGGCGTAATCGAAGGGCGCCGGGGCCTCGCCGAACAGATGGCGCGCCAGCCACATGCCCTCGCCCAGCGCGACGGGTGTGAGCTGCACCCGGTCGATCACATCGCCGATGGCGTGAATCGAGGGCACGCTAGTGCGGAATTCGCCATCCACCTTGATGGCGCCGTTCTCGGCCAGTTCCACCCCGGCGGCCTCGAGCCCCAGATTTTCCGTATTGGCCACGCGGCCGGTGGCGTAGAGGATCAGGTCGGCGGTGATTTCGCCGCCGTCGCTCAGCTCGGCATAAAACTCGTCGCCGCGCTTCTCGATGCATTCGACGGTGCTGCTGAACCGGACATCGACACCCTTCTTGCGCATTTCCTGGGCCAGGAACTGGCGCAAATCGTCGTCGAAACCGCGCAGGAAATGGGGGCCGCGGTAGAGCTGCGTCACCTGACTGCCGAGCCCGTTGAAGATGCCGGCGAATTCGACCGCGATATAGCCGCCGCCGACCACGACGACGCGTTTCGGCAGTTTCTCGAGATGGAACATCTCGTCGGAAATCGCCACATGTTCGCGGCCCCTTATGTCGGGCACGAAGGGTCTGCCGCCGGTGGCAACCAGGATCTGTTCCGCGGTGACCCGGCGCCCCGCAATGTCGACTGTATTCGCATCCACCACGGTGGCGCGGCCGTCGATGATCTCAACGCCGACATTTTTCAAGATGCGCTCGTAAACGCCGTTCAGCCGCTCGATCTCGGCGTCCTTATTGGCGATCAGAGTCGACCAGTCGAAGCCGGCCTCACCAACCGTCCAGCCGAAACCGGCGGCGTCCTTGAATTCCTCGGCGAAATGGGAGGCATAGACGAACAGCTTCTTGGGAATGCAGCCGACATTGACACAGGTACCGCCATAAAAGCGGTCCTCGGCCACCGCGACCCGGGCGCCAAGCTGCGCGGCGACGCGCGAGGCCCGCACGCCGGCCGATCCGGCGCCGATAACGAAGAGATCATAGTCGAATCTGCTCATGCCGCCCCCAATAGTTTGTAATGCGCAGCCCTATAAATAAGGATCGCGGGCCAGCGAGGCAAACCGGTGTCGGATCACAAACATGTCAGGCCGACTCCATGGCCCGGGCAAGCTTGATCCAACGCCAACGCCAGGCGATCAATCCGGCAACAAGGCAAACCTGCAATAATACCGGAACGATCACGATGACGAGGTTCCCGGTCGGCGATGGTACGAGAACCGGAATCGCATATTTCAATTTCAGCGCAAACAGAATCGTCGGCAGTAGGGCATACAAGACAGCGAAATAGACCAGCGCCGACAACAATGCGCGTCGGGCCCGTCCGTCCAGGGTCAGGAAATGGATGATCCCGATGTCGCGCAGCAGGAACAGGAAAAGCGCCACGGAAAAAGCACCCATTGAATCTGCCGCCGCCGATAGTAGTTTATCCGCGCCATAATGAATTCGGCTCTCCGACAATGGCGCCAATACCGCAATCAACGCGGCGGCTATCAAGGCCATCACCAGGCCAGGCGCCCAGGACGGCATGACACGCAAAATATCGCGTGGCGAGCCGGACCCGGCCATGTCCCGCCAGCGCCGCAACCGCACGAATCCCTTCGGTTCGGCAAAGGCGGCCATCCAGGTCAATCCCACGATCACGATAAGGGCCATCAGAAGTTTCGGGAGTGTGTCGCTACCGGGCCCTTCGATCACGGCGCCGACCAATCGTCCGGGTACGAAGCCCGCGGCATAAATTGCGCAAAACAGCGTGAATGC
>CAXMQC010000283.1:0-4565 GCA_964195285.1 Akkermansiaceae bacterium | reverse complement strand
CAGCATCTGGTTCACCGATCCCACCTACGGGATCATCTCCGATTACGAGGGCTACAAGGCCGAGCCCGAACAAGATGGCTGTTTCGTCTACCGCGTCGATCCGGCGACCGGAGAGGTCGCGGTCGTCGCAGACGACTTCGTGAAGCCCAACGGCCTTGCCTTCTCGCCCGATGAGAACATCCTCTATATCGCCGATTCCGCATTCAGCCATGACCCTGAAGGCCCGCACCACATCCGCGCCTTCGATGTGGGAGACGACGGCAGCTTGCGCAACAGCCGCGTCTTTGCCGATGTTTCGCCGGGCGTGCCGGACGGGTTCCGGCTGGATGTCGACGGCAATCTCTGGACCAGTTGCCAAGACGGTGTTATTTGCTTTGCGCCCGACGGCACGGCCCTGGGCAAAATTAATATTCCGGCCGTAGTCGCGAACCTCACATTCGGCGGCCCGCGCCGGAACCGTCTTTTCATCACCGCCACAAAATCGCTCTATGCGGTCTGTGTGGCGACCACGGGTGTACAGGCTCCATGACCAAATCCGCGCCGCTTACCATCCGGCTGAACGCAGCCGATAATGTCGCCGTCGCCCGGTCGCGGCTCGAAGCCGGAAGCGAAATTCCGGGCGAAGGGGTCACCGCCGCACAGGCGATCCCGGCCGGCCACAAGATCGCCACCGCGCCGATCGCCGCCGGCGAGCCGATCCGCAAATATAACCAGATCATCGGTTTTGCCGCCTCCGATATTGCGGCCGGCGACCATGTCCATACCCAAAACTGCGATTTCCGCCCGATCGAACGTGACTACGATTTCTGCACGGACACGCAGCCGACCGACTTCGTGCCCGAGGCCGAACGGGCCACATTCCGGGGCATCCTGCGGCCCGATGGGCGGATCGCGACGCGCAATTTTATCGCCGTGCTGACCACGGTGAATTGCTCGGCGACGGTGGCGAAACAGATCGCGCGCGCCTTCGAAGGCGACGCGTTGGCGGATTATCCCAATGTCGATGGCGTGGCCGCCTTTACCCATGGCACCGGCTGCGCCATGGCGATGGACGGCGAGGGCTTTACCCTGCTGCAGCGCCTGATGTGGGGTTACGCACGCCACCCGAACCTGGCCGGCGTGCTGCTGGTTGGGCTGGGCTGCGAGGCCAACCAGATCAAATTCCTGCTCGACGCCTACGGGCTGAAGGAAGGCCCCGCCTTCCGCTACATGAACATCCAGGACACCGGCGGCACACGCGCCACGGTCGAAGCGGGTGTGCGGATTGTTCGCGAGATGCTGCCCAATGCCGACAAGGTCGAACGCCAGGATGTGTCGGCGGCAAACCTGACCGTCGCCCTGCAATGCGGCGGGTCGGACGCCTATTCCGGCATCACCGCGAACCCCGCGCTGGGTGCCGCGGCCGACCTTGTTGTGCGTCATGGCGGCACGGCGATCCTTGCCGAAACACCGGAAATCTATGGCGCCGAACATCTGCTGACACGGCGCGCCGTCAGCCGCGAGGTTGGCGAGAAACTGATTGCGCGCATCCGCTGGTGGGAAGACTATACCGCGCGCAATGGCGGCTCGATGGACAACAACCCGTCACCCGGCAACAAGGCGGGCGGGCTGACCACCATCCTGGAAAAATCGCTGGGCGCGGCCGCCAAGGGCGGCACCACGAACCTGACCGGCGTCTACAAATATGCCGAGCCGGTGACCGAAAAGGGCTTCGTTTTCATGGACTCGCCGGGCTACGACCCGGCCTCGATCACCGGCCAGGGCGCGAGCGGCGCCAACCTGGTCTGCTTCACCACCGGGCGCGGCTCCGCCTTCGGCTTCAAACCGGCGCCGTCGATAAAGCTGGCGACCAACACGCCGATGTATCAGCGCCTCGAAGAGGATATGGACCTCAATTGCGGCGAGATCCTGGACGGGGGCGTCTCGGTCGCGGAGATGGGCGAGCGCATCTTTCAGCTGTTTCTTGCCGTGGCGTCGGGCGAACAATCGAAGAGCGAGGAACTGGGCCTGGGCGACAATGAATTCGTGCCCTGGGTTATCGGCGCGGTGATGTGAGTGGCAGGCTTTGTTCTGAAATCGGAAGATATCCTGCCCGCCGATGCCGACCGGGCAACCCTGGTCGGCCGGGTCTGGCGGCCCGGCGATGTGCCCGGCCCCAGTGTCGTGACGATCCGTGGCGGCGAGGTGCGCGATGTCTCGCGACTGGCGCCAACGGTTTCCGAGTTGTTGAATAGGGACGTCCCGGTATCGGCTCTCCGGGCCCATGAAGGCGAGGCGATCGGATCCATTGGCGATATCCTGGCGAACAGTCATCCCGATGCGCTGGACCCTGCGCTGCCGTTTTTCCTGGCGCCGGTCGATCTGCAGGCGCTCAAGGCCTGCGGCGTAACGTTCGTCCGCTCCATCCTGGAACGGGTTATCGAAGAGCACACCAAGGGCGACGCGGCCGGCGCCGAGGCCGCCCGTGACAAGATCGAGAGTGAAATCGGCGGTGATCTGGCAAAAGTGAAGCCGGGCTCCGAAGAGGCCGAGCGGCTGAAACAGATGCTGATCGAGCGCGGACTCTGGTCGCAATATCTCGAGGTCGGCATCGGACCCTATGCCGAGGTGTTCAGCAAGTCGCAGCCGATGTCGGCCGTGGGCACCGGTGCGGAAGTCGGCCTGCATCCCGATTCCACATGGAACAATCCCGAGCCGGAAGTCGTGATGATCGCCAATGCGGCTGCCAGTGCCGTCGCCGCGGCGCTGGGCAACGATGTCAATCTGCGCGATTTCGAGGGGCGCAGCGCGCTTCTGTTGGGCCGGGCGAAAGACAACAACGCATCTTGCGCCATCGGCCCGTTCCTGCGGCTGTTCGACGAGCATTTCGGGATCGACGACGTTCGCGCCTGCGAGGTTTCGATGACGGTGGCGGGCGGCGACGGCTTCGTGATGGAGGGCAGCAGCTCGATGGCCGAAATCAGCCGCGACCCGCTGGATCTCGTCGGCCAGACCATCGGACGCAACCATCAATATCCCGATGGCCTGGCGCTGTTCACCGGCACCATGTTCGCGCCGACCAAGGATCGCGGCGCGCCAGGCATGGGTTTCACCCACCATCCCGGTGATATCGTCACCATCGCGTCACCCGGGTTGGGCGCGCTGGTCAACCGGGTGACGACATCCGACAAGGCAGCGCCCTGGTCCTTCGGGACCGGCGCCCTGATGCGCAATCTGGCGGCCCGCAGGCTGATTTGAACAGAGGAAGTTTATCGATGAGCAGAATGCAGGGAAAAACGGCGCTGGTCACCGCCGCGGCGCAGGGCATCGGCCGGGCGATCGTGGAAAAATTTGCCGCCGAGGGCGCCAGCGTCTGGGCTACCGACATCAATACGGATCTGTTGTCGGAACTGGAGGGCGCGGCGAATATCACGACCCGCAAACTGGATGTTACCGACGCGGCGGCGGTACAGGCGGTGGCGGCGGAAGCCGGGCCGCTGGACGCGCTGGTCAATTGCGCCGGCTTCGTCCATCACGGCACCATCCTGGAATGCGACGAAGAAGATTACGACCGCAGTTTCGATCTCAATGTCCGCGGCGCCTACCGCATGATCCGCGCCACGCTGCCCGGCATGCTGGAGTCCGGTGGCGGGGCGATCGTCAATATCTCGTCGGTGGCATCGTCGATCGCCGGTGTGCCCGACCGGTTCATCTACGGCACCACCAAGGCGGCGGTGCTTGGGCTGACCAAATCGGTGGCCCGGGACTACGTGGACAAGGGCGTGCGCTGCAATGCGATCTGCCCGGGTACGGTGGACACGCCGTCGCTGCAGGCCCGCATTAATTCCTTCCCGAATCCTGAGGAGGCGCGCAAGGATTTTGTCGCCCGCCAACCGATGGGGCGCCTGGGAACGGCGGAGGAAATAGCATCTCTGGCGCTTTATCTGGCGTCCGATGAAGCCGCCTTCGTGTCGGGTGAATGGGTCGTCATCGACGGCGGCATGTCGATTTAGGGAGAGCGATGGAATGAAGCTGTTACGGTATGGAGAATCGGGGCGCGAGCGGCCCGGCCTGGCGGATGCGGCCGGCCGGATTCGCGATATGGGTGGTGAAGTCGCCGACCTCGCCCCGGAAACCCTGGACGAAGCGACGCTGGACCGGCTGAAGGCGCTCGATCCGGACTCGCTTCCCCTTGTCGAGGGGAATCCGCGGATCGGCCCGTGCGTTGCCCGGCCCGGCAAGTTCCTGTGCATCGGCTTGAACTATTCGGAGCATGCCGCGGAGCAGGATATCGAACCACCGGTGGAACCGGTGCTGTTCATGAAAGCGGCCAGCGCGCTCAGCGGCCCGGACGACCCGATCATCATTCCGCGCGGGTCGACCAAGACCGACTGGGAAATCGAGCTTGGCGTCGTAATCGGCCGCCACGCCAAATATGTCGAGGAGGCCGAGGCGCTGGATTATGTCGCCGGCTACTGCACGATCAACGATCTCAGCGAGCGGGAATTCCAGTTGGAAAGCACCGGCCAGTGGGTCAAGGGCAAGTCCTGCGACAGCTTTGGCCCGATCGGTCCGTGGCTGGTGAC
>CAXMQC010000282.1:0-3044 GCA_964195285.1 Akkermansiaceae bacterium | reverse complement strand
GCGATCTTCTATAATTGCGTTTAGTTTGCCGGCTAAATCATGTAAAATTCGTTTATATGCAGCAATTTAGATATATTTGCCTGATAGTTGTTCTGGTGGCTTTTACGGGGTGTCAGTCAAACCGCGAGGTCGAAGACCGACTGGTCGCGGCATTCGGCGAAACCATGTTCGATGCCGGGCCTGCCAGGCATGGCCAAGGCGATATGGTTTCCGAGAGCGGCTATCTCGCCAAATGGGAGTCCCCGATTACGGTCGCCGTGTTAGCGGGCGGCAACCCCGAAAATGTGGCGCTTGCAAAAGAGAGCCTGGCTGAACTTGCGAAGCTGGGCGGTCTGGAGCTGGAGTGGGCCGAACACGGCGCCAGCAACGTTGAGTTGGAAATATACTTCAGCGAAAAGCGGCAATTCGTAATCAACGGGAACCAATTGGCCACCTGCTACGCCAATACCGGTGGCGCGCCGGATGGTCGGCTTACCGCCGCCAGCGTGCATATCAGCATTGCCGGGGACGGCGACTGGCGAACCGATTGCCTGACCCATGAACTTCTGCACGCGCTGGGCTGGCGGGGTCATACTCACCGGATCCGTTCGGCCATCAGCTACGCCCACGGGGAAACCGAATTGACCAAATGGGACAGGATGATGATGCGTGCGCTTTACGACCCGCGGCTGCCGCCTGGAATTTCAAAGGCCGACGCCCTTCCCGTCATCCGTGTTATATTTCACGAAATGATAAAGGAATAACCGAACCTATCGACGAGGGATCGCAATTATGGGACCCATCCACCGAAAAATGGTTGTTATTGCCGTTGTAACCGCCTTCATCACCGGTTGCGCGAATGATGAGCTGGGCCCAGAATATAGCGAGGTCGGCGAAGAAGAAAGCGGGCTTCAGTTTTATGCGCCTGGGCTGGCCGGCGGAGACCGCAAGTTCATATACGGCCAGGACGAAAGATACGTCGCGCGGACGATCGGAATTTACGGCCCGACGCAAGGCGAATTCCCCCATGCTCAGCTCATCCTCATTGAAATGCCGCCAAGGCTGTATTTTTCACGCATCACGCCGCCACAGGACACGATCAGCGACTGGAAACAATTCAAGGGCCGGGCGATAACCCGTGGTCCGACGGGCACGGCGGTCAATAATATCGGACGCATCGACTACGCGGCGTTTCTTGCCGACAATCTTTCCTGTGCCGTTTTCCGGCAACCCATCGACACGGTCTATGGAACTGGCGGCGGCAAGCAACTGCTGGACGGTTATTACTGCGAGGGTGAGGCTCCGATGATGACCGAAGGCGAGGCGGTGGCGCTCGTCCAGACCGTCGGGCACAGAAAATATGGAGCGATCGAACCACCGGATGTCGTCGTGAGCAGCGAAACATATGCTCGAAACGCGATCGCATTTGCGCGTGCGGGCGACCAAAGCCGGGCAATCGAAGAATTCAACGAGGCGATCCAGCTCGATCCCGGTAATGCCTCATATTACCGCAGCCGCGGCAATGCCTACAGGGACAGGGGCGATCATGACCTGGCAATCCAGGATTACGCGGAGGCGATCCGGCTCGACCCCACCTATGCGCGTGCCTATAACAGCCGCGGCATCGCCTACAAAATAAAGCAAGAATATGATCTCGCGATCCGAAACTACGACGAGGCGGTCCGTCTCGACCCCCGCTTGGCCGCAGCCTACAACAATCGTGGCTCTGCCTATCACGGCAAGCGCGCCTACAACCGAGCCATCCAGGATTACAACGAGGCGATCCGGCTCGACGCCACCTATGCCCGCGCTTATGCGAATCGCGGTTACACCTATCAGAAGAAGGGCGACAACGACCAGGCGATACGGGATTTCGATGAAGCGATCCGGCTCGATCCCGCCTATGCCAAGGCCTACAACAATCGTTGCTGGCTATACGGACTCACGCGCCGCCCCGACGAGGCGCTCGAGGATTGCAACGAAAGCCTGCGCCTGCGTCCGGACAGTGCCGCCACGTTGGACAGCCGGGCGCTCGCATATTGGCTGCTCGGAGACCACGACAATGCGCGGCGGGACTTGATACGCGCCCGCGAGATAAATCCGCGATTATCCTTGTGGCAAGACCGGTTCCGCGAGTTCGAGGGTATGTTCTGAAACGCCGGGCAAGGACTTGCCGGGACTTCTACCGCTTGCCGCCCCTGCGCATCGCCGCCCAGTCTTCGTCACTCATCATATCGCCGATGAAGTTGAACTCACCGGCGCCCTTCAGCCACTCGCCGCCGTCGATGGTGACGACCTCGCCGTTCATATAGCCCGAGAAATCGGACATCAGATAGCTGGCCAGGTTCGCCAGCTCGATATGCTCGCCCGGCCGGCCCAGCGGATTGCGCGCCTCGATCGCCTCGGCCATCTCCGGCTTGGGGACCAGACGTTCCCAGGCACCGGGCGTCGGGAACGGTCCCGGAGCGATGGCGTTAAGGCGCACCCCGCGCCCGCCCCATTCGACGGCCAGGCTGCGGGTCATCGCCAGGACCCCGGCCTTGGCCATCGCCGACGGCACGACATAGGCCGAGCCGGTCCAGGCATAGGTGGTGACGATCGACATCACCGTCGCCTTGCGCCCTTCGTCCAGCCAGCGCCGGCCGCAGCCCAGCGTCACATAGGCGGTGCCATGCAGCACGATGCCGAGTACCGCATCCACGGCGCGCGGCGACAGCGTCTCGGTGCGGGCGATGAAATTGCCGGCGGCGTTATTGACCAGCCCGTCCAGCGGGCCATTTTCCCAGATCGCATCCAGCATCGCCTCTACCGCCGCCGCATCGCGGATGTCGCAGGAATGGGTCTCGGCTCCGCCCAGCCCCTTCGCCGCCTCTTCCAGCACGTCGGCCCGGCGGCCGCAGATCACCAGATCGGCGCCCAGTTCGTGGAAACGCCGGCCCATCGACAGGCCCAGCCCGGTGCCGCCGCCGGTAATCAAAATCCGCTTGCCGGCCAGAAGAGCCGCCTGAAACATCGTCCGTCCTTTCACAGATATTCGGTCGTTCGCCTGTAGCTTTAGCAGCCTT
>CAXMQC010000281.1:0-2096 GCA_964195285.1 Akkermansiaceae bacterium | reverse complement strand
GGCTTTTGCATGATTTCAAGCTGGGTCACGGAAATTGCGCCCTGCCGGAATGACGTGCCGATACAGTCCGAACCGGTATCGCCGCCGCCGATCACCAGCACGTGCTTGCCGGTCGCCAGTATGGGTTCACCAGCGCCCAGGGGCTCGCCGGATACGCGGCGGTTCTGCTGTGACAGGAAATCCATGGCGAAATGCACGCCTTCAAACTCCCGGCCCTCAACCGGCAGATCGCGCGGGGCCTCGGAGCCGCCCGCGAGCAACACCGCGTCGTGGTTCTTCTCAAGATCCTCCACGGACATATCAACGCCCACATTGACGCCGGTGTGGAAGGTGACGCCTTCGGCTTCCATCTGTTCGGCGCGCGCATCGATAAGTTTCTTTTCCATCTTGAAATCGGGAATGCCGTAACGCAGCAATCCGCCGGGCTTTGCGTGCTTCTCATAGACATGGGCTTCGTGCCCGGCGCGGGCCAGCTGTTGCGCAGCCGCCATGCCGGCCGGGCCCGACCCGACGATTGCGACGCGCTTTCCGGTTTTGGTGTCGGGCGGAATCGGGACAACCCACCCCTTCTCCAATGCCCTGTCGGCAACGGCGCATTCGATGGTCTTGATGGAAACAGGTGCGTCCTCGATGTTGAGCGTACAGGCCTCTTCGCAGGGCGCCGGGCAGATGCGGCCGGTAATCTCGGGGAAGTTGTTGGTCGAATACAGGTTGCGCGCAGCCTCTTCCCAGTCATCGTTATAGACGAGATCGTTCCAGTCAGGGATCTGGTTGTTGACCGGGCAGCCGGTATGACAATAGGGGATGCCGCAATCCATGCACCGGGCCGCCTGGCGTTTCACGCTCGGCTCATCCAGCGGGATGACGAACTCGTCGAAATTGCGCACGCGATCACCGGCCGGGAGGTATTTCCTGTCCTGGCGGTCAATCTCGAGGAAGCCTGTTACCTTACCCACTATTTCCCCCCGCGCAGGCCGATTTCGATCTCGTCCAGGCCCGTTGTGTCGGCTTCCTGGTGCTTGGTCATTTCCTGCAATGCACGGCGATATTCGACCGGCATGATTTTCACGAACTTGGCCAGCGAGGTGTCCCAATTTCCAAGGATATCTTTGGCGCGGGCCGATCCGGTGTAATGCAAATGGTTCTCGATCAGCTGGCGCAGATGCTCCGAGTCGAACAGCGTCAGATTGCTCATGACGTCCACCAGCCCGTGGCTCTGCAGGTCCGGCCCCTGATGGGCGAGCCGCTCCATGCGCTCATGCTGCTCCGACACCGGTTCCAGGTCGACCATCGCCATGTTGCAGCGGCGCTCGAAATCACCGGCCTCGTCCAGCACGTAGGCAATGCCGCCCGACATGCCGGCGGCAAAATTACGTCCCGTCTGGCCGATAACGACGACGACGCCGCCGGTCATATATTCGCAGCCATGATCTCCGGTGCCCTCCACGACGGCGACAGCGCCGGAGTTGCGCACCGCAAAGCGCTCACCGGCTATGCCGCGGAAATAGCACTCGCCGTTGACGGCGCCATACAGCACGGTGTTGCCGACGATGATGCTTTCTTCGGGCACGATGCCGCTGTTCGCCGGTGGGCGCACGACGATACGCCCGCCTGACAGGCCCTTGCCGACATAGTCATTGGCCTCGCCTTCAAGATCGAGCGTGACGCCGTTGGCCAGCCACGCGCCGAAGCTTTGCCCGGCTATGCCCTTGAGCGCGATGTGGATCGTGTCATCAGGTAATCCATCATGGCCATGGCGCATGGCGACTTCACCCGACAGCATGGCCCCGGCCGTCCGGTCGGTATTGTTGATCTCGAATTCCATTTTGACGGGCGTGCCGTCTTCAAGCGCCGGCCTGGCCTCATTTATCAGCTTGCGATCGAGAATCTTGTCGATGTGATGGACCTGGCGCTCGCAATTATAAAGCGCCACGTCGTCCGGCACTTCGGGTTTATGGAACAGGCGGGTAAATTCAAGGCCCTGCGCTTTCCAGTGGTCGATGGCCTCATGCTTGTCGAGCCACTGGGTCTGGCCAATCATCTCGTTGAGCGTTGTGAAGCCCATTTGCGCCATCATCGCGCGCACCTCTTCGGCC
>CAXMQC010000280.1:0-3840 GCA_964195285.1 Akkermansiaceae bacterium | reverse complement strand
ACCAGGGCAAGGTCGGCAATGTCATCGGCCTGGCCCTGATGGCCGACGCCACGGGAAAAACCATTGCCGACACCGGCACGACGATGTTCCGGCCGCCCTATACGCCGGTGTCGCTGGGGGCGCTGGCCGGGCGCGGCTGCGACGAGCATTTCCGGCCCACCCGCCTTACGCCTATGCATGACTGGAACATGGAGCATGGCGCGGTGATGATGGATGCCGGCCTGTGGAAGCGCCCGCATTATTTCCCCGCCGCCGGCGAGGACCTGTTGGCGGCCTGCAAACGGGAAACCGCGAAGGTGCGCGAGACCGTGGGCCTGTGCGACGTCACCAGTCTGGGCAAGATCGCGGTGCAGGGGCCGGACGCGGCGGAACTCCTGAACCGCGTCTATATCAACGGCGTCGGCACGTTGGCCGTGGGCCGGGCGCGCTATGGCATCATGCTGCGAGACGACGGTATCGTCATGGATGACGGCACCACCTGGCGGCTTTCCGATACCGATTTCTTCATGACCACGACCACCGCCAACGCGGTCAAGGTGATGGGCTTCCTGGAGGAGTTGCTGGAAACCCGCTGGCCGGACCTGCGTGTGCGCGTCACCACCGTGTCGGAACAGTGGGCCGGGCTGGCGGTGGCGGGGCCGAAGGCGCGCCAGGTGCTGGAGGCGGTGGTGGACGACATCGACATGTCCAACGAGGCCTTCCCCTTCATGGGCGTGCGCGGGGGCCATATCGGCGGCGCGCCCTGCCGCATCGCGCGGATCAGCTTTTCCGGCGAGATGGCCTATGAGGCCTATGTGCCGTCGGACTATGGCGCCGCGATGTGCGACGCGATCTGGAAGGTGGCGGAACCGCTTGGCGGCGTGCTCTACGGGACCGAGACGCTGAGCGCGCTGCGCATCGAGAAAGGTCATGTCGCCGGCCCGGAACTGGACGGCCGCACGACGCTGGAGGACCTCCATCTCGATCGCATGGCGTCCAGCAAGAAACCCTTCATCGGCAACGTGCTGCGCAAGCGGCCCGGGCTGATGGCCGCCGACCGCCCGCAACTGGTCGGCATCATGCCCAAGGACCGGTCACAGCAACTCTATGCCGGGGCGCTGCTGCATGCACCGTACGAGTTGAGTGGCCATGGCGAGGGCTGGGTGACATCATTTGCCTACAGTCCCGAGCTGGGCCACTGGATCGCGCTTGGCCTGATCCGCGGCGGGGTGGAGGCCTGGAAAGGCAAGACCGTGATCCATACCGACCCGGTGCGCAGCGGCAATACCGAGGTCGAGATCACCGCGACCCATTTCGTCGATCCGGACGGGAGCAGGATGCATGCTTGAACAAACTTCAGCGTTGGTGTCGCATTACCAAATAGGTCCCGCCGGCGATATCGGCGTCGACGGCCCTGGTGCCACGCTGCATGAAATCCGCGATGCCGGCCTGTGGCAGATATCGGGCTGGCCCGAAACCATGGACGCGGTCGGCGCGAAGTTGGCCGGCATCGTCGGCGCGGACGCCGCGCCCGGGCCGTTGCAATCGGCCACCGGCGCGAACGGCACGTTGCTGCGTGTCCAGCCCTTCGTCTGGTGGCTGACCCGCGCCGACGCGGCGACGGCGACCCGGGTGATGGAAATCGACGCGGACCAGGGAACCTCGCTGGACCTGTCACAGAGCCGAACCGTGATCCGAATCGAGGGGCCCCGCGCCCGCGATCTTTTGAACCGCGGCCTGCCCACCGACCTGCGACCCGCAATGCTCCCCGACGGCGCCTTCGTCGGCGGCGCGATCCATCTGGTCGGCGTGCATCTGCACCACCGCGACGGCGGCTATGACCTCTACATTCCTCGGGGCTTCGCCGTCACATTGTGGGAATTCCTGACGGAAACCGCCGCCCAATGGGGCTATCAGGTGGGTGAGATGGCGTATTGGGGTGGGGCGTAGGGGCTACGGCGCCGGCCTGTCCGTCGCCGTCTTGAACCAGCCGCCGACCGCTTTTTCATAGGCCATCGCGGCGCGAAAAACGCTTAAATCGTCGAAGCTTCGACTGACGATCTGGATGCCGGTCGGCACCCCGGTTGCTGCGAAGCCCGAGGGCACCGACATCACCGGGCAATTGTGCAGCATGTTGAACTGGTGAGTCAGGATCCAGCCGAACTCCGCGTCCACCTTCGTTCCGTTGACCCGGAAGTTCTTGTCGAGCGGGTCATGGTCGGCGCGCAGCGCCGGGATGGCGTTGGTCGGGCAGATGAAGATCTCGTGGGTCTCCATGATTGGCCCGAAACTCTGGTACATCTTGTGCACCACGTCCCACGACCGGGCCATGTCGTCCAGCGTCAGCGCGCGGGCATACGCCGCGGTGGCCAGGGCGTAATCGGTCATCAGGTCGGCATGGGATTCGGCATGCCAAATCGTCCGACGCCCGAAATGCATGCTGCCGTACCAGACCATCGCGGCCTCATCGCAGTCCGACCCCCAGCCGAGCTCGACCTCCTCGACCTCGCAACCCAGGGATTTGAAGACATCGAGGGCACGCATCATGTTGGCGCGTACATCGGCGTCGATCGGCACATAGCCGAAATCCATCGACCAGGCGACGCGAAAATTCCCGATCGGGTCGGGGACCTCGGGAATGACGATTTGATCGCGCAGCGAATCATGGTCCTGCGGATGCGGGCCGGAGACCACATTCTGCACCAGCGCGGCGTCGCTGACGCTACGGGTCATCGGGCCGCAGTGATTGTAGCGGTCGAAATTGGCCGGCGGGCCGTCGGGGTTGCGGCCATGGGGCGGCTTGTAGCCGACCACCCCGCAACAGCCCGCCGGGATGCGGATCGAGCCGCCGATTTCGGTGCCGGTGGCAAGCGTCGTTGTCCCCGCGGCCAGCGACGCGCCCGAACCACCCGACGATCCGCCGGGCCCATAATCGGGGTTAAAGGGGTTCAGCGTGTTGCCCCACAGCCGCGAACTGCAGATGCCCGACAGGCAGAATTCCGGCGTGGTGGTGCGTGCATGGATGATCGCGCCCGCATCCGTCAGCCGCTCGATCATCGGGTCGGAGTGGTCGTCCATATGGTCCTTGAGGATCAGTGAGCCCTGCGCCGTGCGCTTGCCCTTGACGCGTTGCGCATCCTTGACCGCGACCGGAATACCTTCCAGCGGCCGGTGCTCCCCGTTCATATAGCGGTCTTCCGCGGCCTTTGCCGCCGCCAGCGCCTCATCGAAATAGCTGTCGGCGAAGGCGTTGATTTTCGGATTGACGGCCTCGGCGCGGGCGATTATCGCCTGCATGAATTCGACCGGCGAAAGCTCCCGCGCCCGGAATAGTTCAAGAACCCGGTAGGCCGGTACATAACAAAGATCGTCCCTGTTCATCGCCTGGTGCTTCCTAGGCCGCTGCCCGCCGCAGCGTGCGGCCCGGTCGCGCGCCTGTTGGTTTGCCGGCTTCCAGCACGGGAACACCGTTGACCATGACCATCTCGATGCCGGCGGCTGGCTGGGCGGGGTTTTCGAAGGTCGCGCGGTCGGCGATGGTGGCGGGGTCGAAGAGGGTGAGGTCGGCATACGCGCCCTCGCGGATGACGCCGCGGTCGGCCAAACCGAATTCTTCCGCCGACAGGCCGGTCATCTTGTGGATTGCGGTCTCCAGCGAGAACAGCCCGACATCGCGGGCGTAATGGCCCAACACCCGGGCGAAGGCGCCCCACAGGCGCGGATGCGGGTGGCGGTCCTGCGTCAGCCCGTCGGAACCGATCATGCTGTGCGGGTAGGCCAGAATCCGCCGCACGTCTTCCTCGTCCATCACGAAATAGATCGCCCCGCCGGGCTTCAAGCGCTGGAACGCATCGGCCTGCT
>CAXMQC010000279.1:0-3782 GCA_964195285.1 Akkermansiaceae bacterium | reverse complement strand
ACCGCTCTGACACGGCGATTTCGGTCCGGGGACAGGAGCGGTCCGCAGAGCGTAGCGGGGCTACGGTCAAGGGCCGCGACGCAACCCCGGGCCGAAAGCGCCGTGTCCCTTCGGGTTGCTCTCCGGCGGCCATCCGCGGCGTTATCCCGCTTGCCCGATGCGCAAGCATCGCGCAGCGCGGGATGCCTGACGGAATGGCCGCCGGAGGGCAACAGAGCGGTTTCGTATAACCGTTAAAGGCTCTAGGTGATCCGGCGGGGTGGCGGCGCATTGCCGATAACCCGGGACGCAAACAGACGCTTCTAATGGCCAGCCAATCTGCTAGATTATCCGGTAGTCCGGTTCCAGGGAGCCGGGTGAAAGAACAAAACTGGGAGCGACCTGATGTTAAGCAAAGCAAAAATACTCTTTTCGGCGGTCATGGCCGGCGCGGCAATCGCCGCGTCCTCTCCGGTACAGGCCGGGGCTCCGGAATCCACGGATCCGATCAAACTGGCGGTCAATGAATGGACCGGCCAGCATTTGTCGACCTATATCTACGGCGCCCTGTTGGAAGACATGGGTTACAACGTCGAATACGTCACCGCCGGCGCGGTGCCGCAGTACGCCGCCATCGCCACCGGCAACCTGACGGCCAACCCGGAAAACTGGGACAACAATATCGGCGATATCTATCCCAAGGCGGTCGCCAGCGGCGATATCGTGCTGGCCGGCAAACTTGGCCTGCAGACCCGCGAGGGCTGGATCTATCCGCCCTACATGGAAGAGAAATGCCCGGGCCTGCCGGACTGGAAGGCGCTGTTTAAATGCACCGAGGCCTTCGGCAATGCCGAGACCTTCCCGAACGGCCGCCTGATCACCTATCCGGCCGATTGGGGCACCCGCTCGGCCGACTTCGTGAAGGCCAACAAGGTACCCTTCGTCGCGGTGTCGGGCGGCAGCGAGGGCGCCATGATTGCCGAGTTGAAGAGCGCCGTGGCGTCCAAGGATCCGGTTCTGGTGATGTTCTGGGCGCCGCACTGGATCTTCGCGGAGTTGGACTTCAACTGGGTCGAACTTCCGGCCTGGGCGGATGGCTGCGACGACGATCCCAAGGTTGGTCCCAATCCGAACGCCGTGCATGATTGCGGCTTCGTTCAGGCCACCGTGAACAAGGTCGCCTGGAAGGGCATGAAGGATAAATGGCCGGCCGCCTATAGGCTTTTCGAGGGCTACACGCTGACCAACGCCGATCAGAACGCGATGATGCTCGAGGTCGACAACAAAGGCCGTGACGTCAAGGAAGTCGCGAAGGAATGGGTCGCGGCCAACAAGGCGAAGTGGCAGCCCTGGATCGAAGCCGCGATTAACTAGTTTTCGTCCGGGGGCGGCCGCGCACGCCGTCCCCGTCTTTTTTGCGCCGGTATCGTGACGGCGCATCGCCAGGCCCGCCCGGTTCGCGGCCGGGTCATGGGTATTACGGGTAAACCGGAATAACGGGGGCTTTGGGCAAATTGAACGGGGAAATCAAGCTTTCCTGCCGCAACGTATGGAAGGTCTACGGCCCGAATCCCGGGCAGTTTTTTGCCGATAGCGATGGCGCGGTACCCGACCCTGCCGCCCATGCCCAGACCATCCGTGAGGCGGGCCATATCGTTGCGGCCAGTAATGTCAGCTTTGATGTCGGGGTCGGCGAGATCTTCGTGATCATGGGGCTGTCGGGGTCCGGCAAGTCGACGGTGGTGCGCTGCCTGTCGCGACTGGTGGAGCCCACCGCCGGCCAGGTGCTGCTGGATGGCGAGGACCTGCTGGCGGTCTCGACGAAGGAACTCATCGATATGCGCCGGCACAAAATGGGCATGGTGTTCCAGAGTTTCGGACTGCTGCCGCATCTGAATGTCATCGACAATGTAGCGTTTCCGCTGAAACTTCAGGGCCAAGGCGAGGCCGAACGGCGCGAACGCGCCCAACGGGTAGTCGATCTGGTTGGGTTGACGGGGCGCGAGGCCGCTTTCCCGCGCGAGCTTTCCGGCGGCCAGCAGCAGCGCGTCGGCATCGCTCGCAGCCTCGCGGTTGAACCCGAACTCTGGTTCTTGGACGAGCCGTTTTCGGCGCTCGATCCCTTGATCCGCCGCCAGATGCAGGATGAATTCCTGAAGCTGCAGCAGATGCTGCACAAGTCCATCGTCTTCATCACCCAGGATTTCCTCGAGGCGTTGCGTATCGCCGATCGCATGGCGATCATGCGCGATGGCGTTGTCGTGCAGATCGGTTCGCCGACCGAACTGGTGTTGAACCCGGCCGATGACTACGTCTCGGAATTCACCAGCGAGGTGCCGCGCGCCCGGGTTCTGGCGGCCTCGGACGTCATGGACCCGACAGCGCCGCCGGGCGGCGACCGACCGGCGGTCAATGGCGCAGCGAAGCTGGAAGAGGTTTTGCCCATGCTGGCGGGGCACGAGGGCGGGATCTCGGTCACCGGCGAAGGCGACGCTATCATCGGCGTCGTGACCCCGAAAAGCGTGATTGCCGCGTTGGCGGCGGCCGGCTGATCGATGCGGGCCTTGTTATCCCTGACCGGTGACAGGCAATCGGCGATCTGGGCCGGGGTCGTGTTGTTTACCCTGCTTTGCCTGCTGGTTCGCGGCAATATCTCCTGGGTCGCGACCTGGCCGGAAGAGTTTGTCTTGCCGCTGGTCGATTTGCTGAATGCCTTGATGGCCTGGTTCATCGGATGGTTCGGCTGGTTTTTCCGCTGGCTGGGTTGGCTGCTGGGTTGGCCGATCGTCTTTATGCAGTGGGTGCTGCACGGGCTTCCCTGGCCCATCACCATCGGGTTTACTACTATCGTCGCCCATAAGGGCGGCGGCTGGCGGCTGGCGCTGTTTGCCGCGGCCAGCATGCTTTACATGCTCATCGTCGGCTATTGGGACGAGAGCATGAATACGCTGGCGCTGGTGGCGATCTCGGTGCCGTTGTCGATCGCGGTGGGGTTCGGTATCGGCGTGCTGGCGTTCCGGTCGCCGCGCGCCAGACGGATCATCATGCCATCGTTGGACCTGTTGCAGACCGTCCCGGTTTTCGCCTATCTGATCCCGATTCTGTTGCTATTCGGCTTCGGCACGGTGGTCGGGCTGGTCGCCAGCCTGCTCTACGCCTTTCCGCCGATGGTGCGCAATACCGTGCTGGGACTTGAGCGGGTGCCGCCCGAGGCGATCGAATCCGGCCTGATGGCCGGGGCCAGCGAGCGCCAGCTGTTCTGGCAGGTCCGCGTCCCGTCCTCCTCGCGCCAGCTTCTGCTGGGCGTCAACCAGACCACCATGGCGGCGCTCTCCATGGTCATCATCGCCTCGATCATCGGCGGCACCGCGGATATCGGCTGGGAGGTGCTGTCTACCATCCGCAAGGCCACGTTCGGTGAAAGCCTGCTGGCCGGCGTCGTGATCGCGTTGATCGCCATGGTGATGGATCGGGTCAGCCGCGGCTTCGCGACCCACGATGTCGACCTGCACGCCGCCGAGCGGCCGTTCGTCCAGCGCCATGCCCACCTGATCGCGGCCGGCATTCTTGTGATAGCGGTGGCCGTGCTTGTCCAGATCGCGCCCTTCCTGGTCGATTATCCCAAAGACTGGACCGTCTTCCCGGCCAAGCCGATGAACGACGCGATCCTCTATATCGTCGTCGAATACAAGGACGTCATCAATTACATCAAGCCGGTCAGCTTCTTGTTTGTCATGCTGCCGCTGCGGATCGGGCTGGAAAACACCGTCCGGCCCTCGACCTGGGGGATCGATCCCGGTACC
>CAXMQC010000278.1:0-2047 GCA_964195285.1 Akkermansiaceae bacterium | reverse complement strand
TGTCTTCCAGCGCCTCCAGCATGCGCCGGTCGGCCCAGTCGCTGAACTGCGCCACCATATCCGCCGCGCCACGCGGGAATACGTCCCCCGCCCCGGCCGAATCGATCCCCGCTTCCGCCGCGCCGCGCCGCAGTGCCGTTACCGTCCAGCCGTCGAAGGGGACATGCGGCAGCATGGCAAGCAGCAGCTCGTCACGCATTTCCAGGCTGTCTTCGGTCATTATACGGGCTCCGATTCTTCCTCCGTTGGTTCGCGCATGGCGTCCGGCGGGCCGTGGCGCAATTCCTCCTGGAACATCAGCAGCGACATGTCGGTCATGCGCTGGGGATAGAGAATGCCGTCCAGATGGTCGCATTCATGCTGTACCACGCGAGCGTGGAAATCCTCGGCCACGCGCTCGATCCGGCTGCCGTCGGGTGCGAAACCACTATAGCGGATATTCGTATATCGCGGAACCGCGCCTATCAGGCCGGGCACCGACAGGCAGCCTTCCCAACCAAGCCTCGTCTCGTCGGTCAAGGGCTCGATCTCGGGATTGATCAGCACGGTCAGTGGGGTCGGCGCCGATTCCTCGGTGTCGCCGGACCGTTCCTCGGCTACATGGAAAATCACCACGCGCCGCGGCACATGCACTTGGGGCGCCGCCAGGCCGGCGCCGTCGGCGTCCTGCATGGTCTCGATCATGTTGCGGATCAGCGCATGCACGCGCTGTCCGGTCGGATCCTGGACCGGTTCGGCGATCTGGCGCAGGACGGGGTGGCCCATTCGGGCGATTTTCAAAATAGCCATGGCGCGCAATATGGAGTGCGGGCAGCGGCGGGTAAAGCCCCTAGAATAGGGGTGCAAAACGGCAAAATTTTTTCTTGCACTGCGGCAAAGCGGGCCTTCACAAGCGAAATAGCCTGTGTTATAAGCCGCCATCAGTCGATCCGGAAACCGGTTCGGCCAAGGGGTATTGCGTCCAGTGCAACCGTTTGAAAGGTACGATAAACGTGCAGGTAGTTGTTCGCGACAATAATGTCGATCAAGCCCTCCGCGCGCTCAAGAAGAAGATGCAGCGCGAGGGAATTTTCCGCGAAATGAAACTGCGCCGGGCCTATGAAAAGCCTTCGGAGCGCAAAGCCCGCGAAAAAGCGGAAGCCATCCGTCGGCACCGGAAACTGATGCGCAAGCGCAAGCAGCGCGAAGGTTACTAGGCCGCACGAAAAATTGCCGTTGCACTGACGCAATGAAGCGCCCCCGATGATAAATCGGCGGGCGTTTTTGTTTGCGGAACAAGGGAGAACCGGAAATGGCAACGAAACGAACGGGAACCCCGTGGATGCCGGCCGACGACTATGGCCGCGGGCTGAGGGGACTGGGGGTGAACCTCTTGGTCGGCGACGTCGCCGCTTCGGTGGAATTCGCCCGGGCCGTGCTGGGGGCCGGTGTCGTCTATGTCGATGCCGATTTCGCGGTCTTGCAGCATGGCGACGCACAATGGATGCTCCATGCCGACCATACTTATGAAGACCATCCGCTGCTTGGTTTCGTCGCCGACCTGGACGGCCGCGGCGCCGGCGCTGAATTGCGCCTTCACGATTGCGACCCCGACAATGCGGAAACCGCCGCCCGGACCGCCGGTCATACGGTACTGGCCGGCGCCGCCGACAAGCCGCACGGCCTGCGCGAGGTCTATATCCTCGACCCCGATGGCTATTGCTGGGTCCCGGACATCCCGATCAGCGGTTAAAATCAAGGGTTTTCATTAACCAATCCTTATCCCAAATTTGGGTAAACTCGCATATCGATTTCGACGTGAATGGGCGATCCGGGTAACAGCTTGACGGCCGGGTCGGGAACACCGAGCCCCGACCCCATTCCAAGCGGACAGCTGAAACCTGCCGCCATTTCAGGCGATGACGCATTACCGCGAGAGAGGGATGTCTCATATCACTTTGGCAATACCATTTGGCGTGGCCCTGCTCGGCCGCGCTTGTTCTGCGTCCGACCAGCGTTCCGCCGGCGCTTCGAACTGAATGAATTCAGCCATGTTACCGAACAACAG
>CAXMQC010000277.1:0-4833 GCA_964195285.1 Akkermansiaceae bacterium | reverse complement strand
GCCGGTCATGCGCGCTCGGCCGATCCCTATTTCCTGTACAGCGCCAGCAATATCGGCAGGATTGCCGCGCTGATCGGCTATCCGCTTTTGTTCGAGCCGGCGATGCGGCTGGGTGAACAGGGTTGGGTCTGGACCGGCGGGTACGCTGTTCTGGTCCTGTTGATCGGCGTTTGCGGGCTGGTTCTGTGGCGGCGCTTCGTATCCGCGCCGCCCGGCGCCCAGGGCGAGAACCTGGAACTGTCATCCGAAATATCCTGGCGTCGCCGCGGCATTTGGGTTCTGCTGGCCTTTGCGCCGTCCAGCCTGTTGCTCGGCGTCACCCTTCATATTTCCACCGATGTCGCCGCGGTCCCGCTGCTGTGGGTGGTGCCGCTGGTCCTCTACCTGCTTAGCTTCGTGATCGTGTTCGCCCGCCGGCGCCTGCTGCCGCACAACTGGATGGTGATACTCCAGGTTCCGGCCCTGGTATTGCTGGCCGCCACCATGTCGTGGAGCCACAATCTTCTGTGGGTCGAGCTGCTGATCCACCTCGAGGCCTTCTTCGTTGCCGCCATGGTCTGCCATGGCGAGCTTGCGGCGCGGCGGCCGGCCGCGCGCCATCTGACCGAGTTCTATCTGTGGATGTCGGTCGGCGGTGTACTGGGCGGGCTGTTCAACGCAGTGCTGGCGCCGGTGCTGTTCGACAGCGTGCTGGAATATCCGCTGATGGTCGTGCTGGTGGTGTTGCTGCGGCCCTGGCGCGCGGGCGGCAGTCTACGGCGGTACGCGCTGGACCTGATTCTGCCGGGTCTGGTGGCGCTGCTGATCTGGTTGTCGATCGGGCTGTCCGACAGCGGTTATGGCGTCGCTGTGTCGCTGGCGACCTTCGCCCTGGCGGTTGTCGCCACGCTTCTGTTGCCCTGGCGGGGCAGCCCGTTGCGCTTCGCGCTGGGGTTGGGCGTGCTGATGGTGATGGCGCCGCTTGCCCTGAAGCAACAGGGATTTGTCGGGCCCGGCACATTTAACGCGATCTACAGCGAGCGCAGTTATTTTGGTATCAACAGGGTTACGGCGACGGACGTACCCCTTCGCGCCCATATCCTGGTCCATGGAACGACGGTGCATGGCGCGCAGCGCCTGGACGACAGCGCCAGAAAAACCCCACTGACCTACTATCATCCCAACGGGCCGCTCGGACAAGTCTTCCAGGCGTTCCCTTTCTGGCGGTTTGGCCGGGTCGGGGTGGTCGGGTTGGGCACCGGGGCGGCGGCCTGTTATGCGCGCCCGGGGCAGGATTGGACCTTCTACGAGATCGATCCCGTGGTCGAGAGGATTGCCCGCGACAAGCGATATTTCACTTTCCTGGCCGATTGCGCGCCGGAGGCGAAAGTCGTGATCGGCGACGCCCGGCTGTCGCTGGCCGCCGCGCCCGACGGCAGCTTCGACCTTTTGATCCTGGACGCTTTCTCGTCCGACGCCATCCCGGTGCATCTGCTGACTACCGAGGCCTTCGCGATGTACCGGCGAAAATTGTCTCCGGGCGGTGTGATCATGGCCCATATTTCCAACCGTTACCTGGATCTTGAGCGGGTGCTTGGCCGGATCACGCTGGCGACCGGTTTTTTCGGCATCGTCCAATATCACGAAGTGGGCACCAGCAAGGTGATGCTGCGCTATCCCTCGATCTGGGTGATAATGGCGCAACGGCCCGATGACATCATCGAACTGGCGCCCGACTCACGCTGGGAGCCGCTGCGCGGCGCCAACGCGCCCCTGTGGGCGGATGACTACGTCAATATACTTGCTGCCTTGAAAATCGGGTCGGACGGGGACTAGAGCCCTTTCCGATCATATGGAACCGCTCTGTTGCTGTCCGGCGGCCATTCCGTCAGGCATCCCGCGCGGCGCGATGCTGGCGCATCGGGCAAGCGGGATAACGCAGCGGATGGTCGCCGGACAGCAACCCGAAGGGACGCGGCGCTTTCGGGCCGGGGCTGCGTCGCGGCCCTTGACCGTAGCGCTGCTACGCTCCGCGGACCGCTCCTGTCCCCGGACCGAAATCGCCGCGTCAGAGCGGTTCCATATGGTCGGAAAGGGCTCTCGGCCGGCTGTTCAATTTTCCGCGGCCGGTTCCAGCCAGGTTGGCTGGCGCGTGCTGATGGTGGCGCCGTCCGCTTCCAGCTTCAGCGTCTCCCCGTCGCCGATCCGGTCCAAACGGATCAGGGCGATGCCCAGGCCGTCGCATGACGAGCGCATTTCACCGGCTTCCTTGCCGTCCAGCATCAAGGGCGTGCCGGGCGCCGGCGCTTGGCCTTCGACCTCCACCGGCATCAACCGTTTCTTGATCAGGCCGCGATATTTGGTGCGGGCCGTCAATTCCTGGCCCATGTAACAGCCCTTGTCCCAGTCCAGGCCGTTCAACGCGTCGAAATTGGCCTCCAGCAGAATGGTTTTTTCGACCACCATGTCCTTGGTGCCGTCGGGCAGGCCAAGCGCCAGGCGCATTCGGTCGTAATCTTCCGCCGCGTTGACGGCGAATCCCGCCGGTTCCAGTATCTCGGCGACACGGGTCGCCGGCAGGATCGCGCGGGCCCCGGCCGTGGGCAAACGCGGGTCCAGATAGACTGCACCGCCTTCCCAATTGCGGCCAGCGCCGGCCTCATCTGGCAGGTCCAGCGCCGCGGCGGCGCCATCGCCCCACAGCGGGACCACGGCAAGATCGGGGGCGATTCCCAGATCAATTCTGGACCGCAGTTTGTATTTGCTCAACCTCTTGCCGAGATCCATCAGCCGATCGCCGCCTTCGCAATCGAGATAAAAGGTTTCGCCGATCTCGATCATGAAGAAATCATGCAAATATTTGCCCTGCGGGGTCAGGAACGCGGACCAGATCGCGCGCTCCGCGCCGGCGCGCATGACATCGTTCGACACCAGCCCCTGCAGGAACTCCTGCCGGTCGGGTCCGCCGACGGTGATGAGGCCGCGCTGGTTGAGAATGGCATATGAAAGCGTCGACATGTCTCGTGATTACACCTTTATTCCGGGTATCCCAACCAGATGGGTACGGGTGGCTTCGGCGGCAAGCCCACGACCTTGTTCTCGCGGGCCAGGCGCAGAAACATTGTCGTTCCCCTCGACGGCAGGAAGCATTAACCTGCGCGAGAAAACCGTTATACACCGAGGCGGCGACAGGGAGAAGACAGACACTATGGCGGAACATTTCGATCTGGTGATCCGGGGCGGAGTCTGCCTGACCCCGTCCGGGCGCGTCGACTCCGACATCGGCGTGCGAGACGGACGCGTTGCCGCAATCGGCGATCTCGGGACCGCGGAGGCCGGCCAGGTGATCGAGGCCAGGGGCCTCCATGTTCTGCCCGGCGCGATCGACAGCCAGGTGCATTTCCGTGAACCGGGCAATGAACACAAGGAAGACCTGGAACATGGCGCCCGGGCCGCGGTGCTGGGCGGGGTCACGGCGGTCTTCGAAATGCCGAACACCGATCCGTCGACCACCACCGTCAAGGCGCTGGAAGACAAGATCGACCGCGCTTCGGGACGGGCCAGGTGCGATTTCGCCTTCTTCGTGGGCGCGGCCAAGGAGAACGTCAGCCGGCTCGCCGGGCTGGAGCAACTGCCGGGTTGCTGTGGCATCAAGATCTTCATGGGGTCATCCACCGGTACGCTGCTGGTGCGCGACAAGCGGGTGCTGCGCGAGGTGCTGAAGCGCGGCCGTCGGCGCATCGCCATCCATGCCGAGGACGAAGACCGGCTGGAAGAACGCTTCGACCTCGCGCGCGACGGCAAGCAACCCTATTGCCATCCAATCTGGCGCGACGAACAGACCGCGATCCTGGCGACGCAGAAAATACTGGACCTGTCGCGCGAGACCGGCCGGCGCATTCACGTGCTGCATATCACGACCTGGCAGGAGATGGAAATCCTGGCCAAGTACAAGGATCTGGCGACGGTCGAGGTGACACCCCAGCATCTGACGCTGGCCGCGCCCGATGCCTATGACCGGCTGGGCAGCCTGGCCCAAATGAACCCTCCGATCCGTGACGAACGGCATCGCGACGGGATCTGGAAAGCGGTGGCCGACGGCGTCGTCGATGTAATCGGTTCCGACCATGCGCCACATACGCTCGAGGAAAAGGCGAAGGTCTATCCCGCGACCCCGTCCGGCATGCCCGGCGTGCAGACGCTGGTGCCAGTGATGCTGGATCATGTCAATGCGGGGCGGTTGACACTGGAACGATTCGTCGACCTTACCTCGGCCGGGCCGGCCCGGATTTATAATGTCGCGCGCAAGGGGCGCATTGCGCTGGGTTATGACGGGGATTTTACCATTGTCGACCTCAAGGCGAAAAAGATCATTGAAAACAGCATGATGGCCAGCAAATGCGGCTGGACGCCCTTCGATGGCATGAAGGTGACTGGCTGGCCCGTCGCGACCGTGGTGCGCGGCAATATCGTGATGCGCGACGACGAGGTTCAGGGCGCCCCGATCGGCCGGCCCGTGTGTTTCCTCGACACCGGCGGCTGTTGATTATCCATTCCACTCGGAGGCCGAAAGAATAGACCGGTGGCGGATCGCGCTCAGCGACCTGCCACCGGATTATTGAGGCTGTATCAAGCGTCGGCTAGCGCGATACCCAGCCGCTGGGCGATCCCGGTCCCGTAGGCCGGGTCGGCCTTGGTGAAGTATCCGATCTGCCGGCGGACGATGTCTTCCGGCACGCCCTGCATCCCGCCGGCGATGGTATCAAGCAGGCGTCCTTGTTCGCCGGCGTCCATCAGGCGAAACAGGTCGCCCGCCTGGGTGAAGTCGTCGTTGCCGGCGCGGTGGTCATAGCG
>CAXMQC010000276.1:0-2420 GCA_964195285.1 Akkermansiaceae bacterium | reverse complement strand
GCATCTCTTCGTTGTCCCACAGCCGACCGTATTCGAGCTTGAAGTCGATCAGCTTGATGCCGATGGAGATGAACAGCCCCGACAGAAAGTCGTTGACCCGGAGCGACATGTGCATGATCTCGTCGAGCTCTTGCGGCGTCGCCCAGCCAAAGGCGGTGATGTGCTCCTCGGCCACCATGGGGTCGGCGAGCTCGTCGGACTTGTAGTAGTACTCGACGATCGAGCGCGGCAACTGGGTGCCCTCGGCGAGCGCGAAGCGCTTGGCGATGGAGCCGGCCGCGGTGTTGCGAACCACGATTTCGATCGGAATGATCTCGACTTCGCGGACCAGCTGTTCGCGCATGTTCAGCCGGCGCGCGAAATGGGTCGGCACGCCAATCTCGGCCAGCCGCATCATCAAAAACTCGGAAATCCGGTTGTTCAGCACCCCCTTGCCGGTGATGGTGCCCTTTTTCTGGTTGTTGAAGGCAGTGGCATCGTCCTTGAAATACTGCACGAGCGTACCCGGTTCAGGCCCCTCGAACATTACCTTCGCCTTGCCCTCGTAGATGCGTCTGCGTCTGGCCATAAAATTTGAAATTCCTGAATAATGGCCGCCGTCTTCCCGGCGATTCCGCAAGCCGGTCGGCCACCCGATGGGTGAGCCGAAGATATAGCAACTGTTGGCGCCGCGAACAATGGCGGAAGGCTACCAACAGCCCCTATTTTCCGGAGTTTCGGCTCACGATCGGGTTAAGTGCACGCGAATCCTGTATAACTCGCCGCGGTACAATGATTTCTCGGTAGGGTTTGGATGACGCATATCAACCGGGTTGGCCTGGCCAAGGCCCTGGCTATGCTGCTTGTGGCGATGTCCGTTTTGGCCGGCTGTTCCCTTTCGCGGTTAGGCGAATCGAGACGCGTGCTGGCGGATGTCGAGGCGGGGGCCGGACCCAGCGCGTTGAAGGAGTCGACACCGGCGCCGGCCTGCGAAACAGTCAGCTACCGCCGGAACGGGGTGATGCGGGTCGCCGATATCTATCGGCCCGGCGCCGGCGAGCCCGTGCTGGCGGGCCTGCTGCTGGCGCCGGGCGCGGACCCGGACGGCAAGGACGGCCCGCATTTCGTGGCCTTCGCCGAAACCCTGGCACGGGCCCGGTTCGAGGTCATCGCACCGGATATTCCGGGGCTCAGGGAACTGCGCGTGCGGGCCGCCGATTCCGACCATATCCGCGATGCGCTGGTGCTGCTGTCGAACCGCCGGGCCGAACAGGGCGATGCCACGGTCGGGGTCGTCGCCATCTCCTTTGCCACCGGTCCGACAACCATCGCGTTGTTGTCGCCCGATGCGAAGGGCAGGGCCCATTTCATGCTCTATATCGGCGGTTACTACGACCTCGAGGCGGTCATTACCTTCTTCACCACGGGCTGGTATCGCGACGGCGCCAACGGCGCAATGAAGCATCGCCCAGCCAACAGCTACGGCAAATGGTTCTTCGCGGTCAGCAACGCCGATTTCATCGACGATCCGTATGACCGGGCGCTGATCGACTGGATGGGCCGCCGCCGCCTCGACGACCCCAACGCCGACCTGTCCCGGGCCGTGCCCCGGCTCGGCCCCGAGGGGCGTGCGGTTTACGATCTGCTGACCAATAGCGATCCGGACCGGGTTCCCGGGTTGCTGGCGAAATTGCCGGCGCGCGCGCGCACCGAAATCGCGGCGCTGGATATCAAACGGCTCGACCTGTCGGGGCTGGATGCCCGCTTCCTGTTGGTGCATGGCAACGACGACCCGGTGATCCCCGAGTCCCAAAGCATCGCTTTTGCCGCCCGGGCCAAGCAGGCCGAACTGTACCTGCTGGATTCGATGCAGCATGTCGACCCCAAGCCGGCGGGCTTTGGCGACAGGTTGAGAATGCTTTCGGTGATGTATGAATTTCTGTCGGAGCGTGACCGGGTGCGCCCGGTAGCCTTCGCCGATTCCGGGGGCGTGCAGGAATTCGAGACCAAACCTTGCCGCGACAGCCAGGGCTGAAACCCCGCTAGCCTGGCCCGCAAAAAGGTGATCCGAATACTCGGCGAACCGGGTTATCATGGCCTGGTCGGGTAATTACGGCGGCACGGGAACCATGAAACGAATCTTGTGGAGTCTGTTGGCTGTTCTGGCGCCGGCGTTGGCCGGCCCGATGGTCTTCGCGCGGGACCTGCCAGTCGACCTGGAACTGGCCCTCGGCATCGACGTCTCGGGCAGCGTCGACGATGACGAAGCGTTACTTCAGCGCCAGGGTTATATCGCCGCCTTTCGTCATCCCGATGTCATTCGCGCCGTGGAACAGGGCATACTGGGCCGGATCGCCGTCGCCTATTACGAATGGGCGGGCTATGGCCATATGCGCATCATATCGGACTGGACCGTGGTCGACGGGGCGAAGGCCGCGCAC
>CAXMQC010000275.1:0-4427 GCA_964195285.1 Akkermansiaceae bacterium | reverse complement strand
CGCGGGCTGGGCGGCGCGGGCTTCCCGTCGGGTCTGAAATGGAAGATCATCCGCGAGCAGCCCAAACCGCGTGTCATGGCGGTCAATGGCGACGAGGGCGAACCCGGCACCTTCAAGGACCGATTTTATATGGAGACCGACCCGCACCGCTTCATCGAGGGCATGCTGGTGGCGGCCTGGGCGACCGAAATCGAGCGGGTCTATGTCTATATTCGTGATGAATATCCCGGTATAATCGAGGTTTTGAAGAAAGAACTGCTGGCGGTCGAGAAAGCCGGTCTGTCCAAGGGCGTGACCTTCGACGTCCGGCGTGGCGCCGGCGCTTACATCTGCGGCGAGGAATCGGCGATGATGGAATCGATCGAAGGCAAGCGGGGCCTGCCGCGCCACAAGCCCCCCTACCCCACCGAGGTCGGGCTGTTCGGCCTGCCGACCCTGCCGCATAACGTGGAAACGCTGTACTGGGTCCGCGACATTGTCGAAAAGGGCGCGGACTGGTTCGCCGGCGAGGGCCGCAACGGGCGCAAGGGGCTGCGCTCCTTCTCGGTCTCGGGCCGGGTCAGCGAGCCGGGCGTCAAGCTGGCACCGGCCGGCATCACAATCCGCGAATTGATCGAGGAGTTTTGCGGCGGCATGGCGGACGGCCACAACTTCAAAGGTTACCTGCCGGGCGGCGCCTCGGGCGGCATCCTGCCCGCCAGGCTGGGTGACATCCCGCTCGATTTCGACACCTTGCAGCCGCATGACTGCTTCATCGGCTCGGCCGCGGTGGTCGTGCTGTCGGACCAGGACAATATGAAGGATGTGGCGCTCAACCTGATGCGCTTCTTCGAGTATGAAAGCTGCGGCCAGTGCACGCCCTGCCGCAACGGAACCGAGAAGGCGGTGCAACTGATGAGCCGGGAGAGCTGGGACAAACCGTTGCTCGAGGAGTTGTCGGCGGTGATGATGGACGCCTCGATTTGCGGTCTCGGCCAGGCGGCCCCCAATCCCATCTTGACGGTAATGAAGCATTTCCCGGAGGATCTTTGACATGACAGCGGACAAGATCACCTTCACGCTGAACGATCGCGAGGTTACCGCCGAGGCGGGTGAGACCATCTGGCAGGTGGCGGCGCGCGAAGGCACCGAGATCCCCCATCTGTGCTATTCGCCGGAGCCGGGATACCGCGCCGACGGCAATTGCCGCGCCTGCATGGTCGAGATCGAGGGCGAGCGGGTGCTGGCCGCCTCGTGCCAACGCCAACCGGCCGACGGCATGGTGGTGAGCAGCGCCAGCGCGCGCGCCGCCAAGGCCCGCGAGATGGTCTTCGAGCTCTTGGCCGCCGACCAGCCCAAGCGCGACACCGCCCATGACCCGGATTCCAAATTCTGGCAATGGGCCGATAAGGTCGGCGTGGCTGACAGCCGCTTCCCGGCGCGCCAGGGGCCGAAGCCGGATTCGAGCCACGCCGCCATGCGCGTTAACCTGGATGCCTGCATCCACTGCACGCTTTGCGTTCGCGCCTGCCGCGAGGTCCAGGTCAACGACGTCATCGGCATGGCCTACCGCGGCCCCGGCGCCAAGATAATCTTCGATTTCGACAACCCGATGGGCGACAGCACCTGTGTCGCCTGCGGCGAATGCGTCCAGGCCTGCCCGACCGGCGCGCTGATGGAGGCGAGCCTGCTGGACGAGGCCGGCACGCGCACCGTGTTCGCCGACAAATCGGTCGATTCGCTGTGCCCGTTCTGCGGGGTGGGGTGCCAGACCACGGTCCATGTCAAGGACGATCAAATCGTGGCGATCGACGGCCGCGACGGCCCGGCCAACGAAAACCGGCTCTGCGTCAAGGGCCGCTTCGGTTTCGACTATATCACCCATGCCAACCGCCTGACCAAACCGCTGATCCGCCGCGACGACGCGCCCAAGGACTGGCGGATGGATATGAAGGACGGCGACTGGACCAAGCTGTTCCGCGAGGCGAGCTGGGAAGAGGCGCTGGACAAGGCATCCGGTGGCCTTAAGGCTGTCAGGGACCGCGACGGCGGCGCCGCGATGGCCGGCTTCGGCTCGGCCAAATGCTCCAACGAGGAGGCCTATCTGTTCCAGAAGCTGGTGCGCACCGGCTTCGGCACCAACAATGTCGACCATTGCACCCGGCTCTGCCATGCCTCGTCGGTGGCCGGCCTGATGGAGGGCATCGGATCGGGCGCGGTGACGGCGCCCTTCACGGCGGCCGACGATGCCGACTGTATCATCGTGATCGGCGCGCGGCCGGCCCAAAACCACCCGGTCGCCGCGACCTACCTGAAACAAGCCGCCAAGCAGGGCAAGACGCTCTATGTGCTGGACCCGATGAAGCAGGGGTTGAGCCGCCACGCCACCGGGCATCTGCAGTTCAAGCCGGGCAGCGATGTCGCGCTGTTGAATGCCATGCTGCATACCATCATCGAGGAAAATCTGTACGACGAGCAGTATATCCAGGCCCATACCGAGGGCTTCGAGGCGCTGCGCGAGAAGGTCGAGGGGTTCTCGCCGGAAGCGATGGAGGAAGTCTGCGGCGTCGACCCCGCGACGGTCCGCGAGGTCGCCCGCGAATTCGCCACCGCCAAGGCCTCGATCATCTTCTGGGGCATGGGCATCTCGCAGCATGTGCATGGCACCGACAACACCCGCTGCCTGATCGCGCTGTGCATGATCACCGGCCAGGTCGGCCGCCCCGGCACCGGCCTGCACCCCCTGCGCGGCCAGAACAACGTGCAGGGCGCCTCGGACGCCGGCATGATCCCGATGGTCTTTCCCGATTACCGCCCGGTCGAGGACAAGGCCATCTATGACGAGATGAGCGCCTTCTGGGGCACCGAGCTGGACCCGACCCGCGGCCTGACCGTGGTCGAGATCATGGACGCGATCAATGCCGGGACCATCAAGGCGATGTATATCGTCGGCGAGAACCCGGCGATGTCGGACCCCGACCAGACCCATGCCCGCCAGGCGCTGGCGCGCCTGGAGCATTTGGTGGTCCAAGACATCTTCATGACCGAGACCGCCTGGCATGCCGACGTCATCCTGCCGGCCGCCGCCCATGCCGAGAAAACGGGGACCTACACCAATACCAACCGCCAGGTCCAGATGGCCCGCGCCGCCGTCGCCGCCCCGGGCGAAGCGCGCACCGACTGGGAGATCACCCAACAGATCGCGCAGGGCATGGGGCTGGACTGGAACTACGGCCACCCCAGTGAAGTGTTCGCCGAGATGAAGCATGTGATGGAGTCGCTGGACAACATCACCTGGGACCGGCTCGAGGCCGAGGACGTCGTCACCTACCCGTGCGACGCGCCGGACCAGCCGGGCAACGAGATTATGTTCGCCGACGGCTTCCCGACCGCCAGCGGCCGCGCCCGCATCGTACCCGCCGACCTGGTGCCGCCGGACGAACTGCCCGACGACGACTACCCGATGATCCTGACCACGGGGCGCATGCTGGAACATTGGCATACCGGCGCCATGACCCGGCGGGCCAGCGTGCTCGACGCGCTGGAGCCTGAGGCGGTGGTCTCGATCGCGCCTGCCGACATCGACCGTATGGGCCTGGCACCCGGCGACTGGGTCCGTATCGGCACAAGGCGCGCCGCCATCTCGCTAAAAGTCCGGCTCGACCGCAACGTGCCGCAAGGGACGCTGTTCATCCCGTTCTGCTTCTCAGAGGCCCCGGCCAACTTCCTGACCAACCCGCAGCTCGACCCGATCGGCAAGATCCCCGAGTTCAAGTTCTGCGCCGCCAAGATCGAGCCCATCGCGGAGCCGGTGGCGGCCGAGTAGGCCGCCGCCGAAGCCAGGCACCCCGCACGGCGGCCTCATCCTGAGCCTGTCGAAGGATGGCCACGGGATGAGGTCTGCGTATCTTTGATGCGCAGACCTGTGGCGCCGTGCGGATTCATCCGGGTAGCCTGCCTTTCCCGGCGCAACGCTGGCCAGCGAGGAGCCGCAAGCCGTTTACCACAGAGACACAGAGACACCGAGAGAGCCGTGGTTCTCGGTCCCCGATGCCCGATCTCGGACATCTGCCCCGCGGCATTCGGATTCACCCCCATGCGCCAGGGTTTGACGCGGGTTTCAGCCCGATAATTTGGAAAATATCGGCCACGAATATTGGCCGGCATCCGGCTGGATAAAATCTTATTATAAGTATGCATATTTAATGAAGAAATGTGACAAACGGAACTGATAAAATCTACTATGTATAACTATCTTTTCACTTTTGCCCCTGGCGTCATGCGCCGATCTCATAGCCATGGATGAATTCAAGATCAGGCACGACGCCTAGGCCGCAGGCAGGAACACCTGCCCGCCGGTCCGCAATTCGCCGACAGCGGCCTCTTGCTCGACGAACGGTTTCCCAAATTTCCAGCTTTTGTGTTATTTTTCGCGCTGTCGACAGCCG
>CAXMQC010000274.1:0-3011 GCA_964195285.1 Akkermansiaceae bacterium | reverse complement strand
CTATTTCCATATTCTGCGCCGTCAGATGCACCGTAATTTCAGGAAGCCCCTTGTGCTGATGACGCCGAAATCCCTGCTGCGCCACAAGCGCGTCGTCTCTCTGCTGGAGATGTTCGACGAGAATTCCACCTTCCACCGGGTGCTCTGGGATGACGCACAGTACCTGAAAGGCGAGAAAATCAAGCTTGTCCCCGATGACAAGATCAAGCGCGTGGTGATGTGTTCCGGCAAGGTCTATTACGATCTCTTCGAAGAGCGCGAGAAACGAGGCATCAAGGATGTCGCTTTCCTGCGCATGGAACAGCTTTATCCCTTCCCGAGGAAGGCCTTGACCGAACAATTGGCGCGATACCCGAAGGCCGAAATCGTCTGGTGCCAGGAAGAGCCGAAAAACATGGGAAGCTGGACGTTTATCGAATCACGTATCGAACAGGTGCTGCTCGAGCTGGGATCGCAATGCCGGCGACCAATCTATGTCGGCCGCGAAGAAGCGGCGGCGGCGGCGACCGGCATGCTGCGTCGCCACATCGAACAACAAAACAAGCTCGTCGACCATGCACTCACCGTGAAGGCCGGGCCGGTGGCGAAAAAGCCGGCCAGGGCAAAAGGCAAAAGCAAGCCCAGTTAACCGTTTCAGAATTGTTTATATAAGCCCGAAGGCGACAAAGAGAGAGACATGAGCAAGCAGATCACAGTGCCCACGCTGGGCGAATCCATTACCGAGGCGATCGTCGCCCGTTGGTTCAAATCGGTTGGCGACGCGGTCGCGCTTGACGAGCCGCTCGTTGAACTGGAAACCGACAAGGTAACCGTTGAAGTGCCCTCGCCGGTCAATGGCGTGCTGACGGAAGTGCTGGCCGACAACGGCGCCGAGGTCGAAGTTGGCGCCCTGCTGGGCAGCATCGATGAGGGCGCGGCCGCGGCGGAAAAACCCGCCGAGCCGGCCGCGGAAAAACCCGCCGAGCCGCCGGCGCCGAAACCCACCAACGGTTCCGGCGATGCGGCGGCGGAACCGGCCCTGTCGCCGGCGGTACGCAAATTGGTGGAGGAAAACAGTCTCGACCCCGCGGCGATCCCGGCGACCGGTCCGAAAGGCCGCCTGACCAAGGGCGACGTGATCGCCTTTATGGAGACCGCCAAATCCGCCAAGGCAACCCCGGCCGCGAAAGCGCCGGCTGCCGCCGCGCCGCCGCCGCCGGCGTTCCTTTCCGCCGAAGAGCTGCCGGCGCGGCCCGAGGACGGCCGCGGCGAAGAACGGGTGCGCATGTCGCGGCTGCGCCAGCGCATCGCCGAACGCCTGAAAGAGGCGCAGAACACGGCGGCGATGCTGACCACCTTCAATGAAATCGACATGACGTCGCTGATGGCCCTGAGATCCGAATACCGCGACTCCTTTGAGAAAAAGCACAGCGTCAAGCTGGGTTTCATGTCCTTTTTCACCAAGGCGGCGATCGGTGCATTGAAGGAATTGCCTGCGGTCAACGCCGAGATTCATGGCGACGAGGTCATTTACAAAAACTACTACGACATCGGGGTCGCCGTCGGCACGCCGCAGGGCCTGGTGGTGCCGATCCTGCGGGACGCCGACCAAATGAGCTTTGCCGATATCGAGGGGCGGATCGCCGATTTCGGCCGCCGGGCGCGCGATGGCAAGCTGACCATCCAGGAAATGACCGGCGGCACCTTCACGATTTCCAACGGCGGCGTCTATGGCTCGATGATGTCGATGCCTATCCTGAACCCGCCACAGTCGGGCATCCTCGGTCTGCACAAGATCGAAAAGCGCCCGGTGGTGGTGGATAACGAGGTCGTGGTGCGCAGCATGATGTATGTGGCGATGAGCTACGATCACCGCATTGTCGACGGACGCGAAGCCGTGACGTTCCTGGTCCGCATCAAGGAAATGATCGAGGATCCCCAGCGCCTGCTGATCGACGTGTGAGGCGCCGGGCGCTCGTCGTCCTTGGCGGGCCGCTCGCGCTTGTGCGCGGGGCGCCGGTAACGGCCGGCTTGCATGTTTTTCTCGTCCTTCTGCTAACCATCGCCACCCAGATCGGCGGGGTGGTATTGTGGTTCTGCGTCCCCGTCTTCACCTGGATTGGGCGCCGTCTCGACGGCCGCAGGTTTCTTCCGCGGCTTGGCGCCTGCATCGGTATTTATTCATGCGCCTATTTGGTTGCATCCCTTGCGGTTGTTCCGCTGGCCGGCGCATTCGGGCGTGCGCCGCTGTCCTGCGGCCTGGCCGGCGAGGCGCTATACGGGCCTCGGACGATTTGGACCTGCCTCTTGAACAGGCATTATGCGATATTGCCCGCGCGACAGGCTTTACAAAGGATTAGCAACGGTTTTTCGAGAGAATACAAGGGCTCCCGAGTGACCTATCTCGACGCGGGATTTCCCCTTTTCGCCTGGTTTCCGATGGTTCCGCATATTTCCCATGCCGACGGGCGAAAGATTGACCTTGCGCTTTTTTTCACAGGCGGCGCGGCACCATCTTCACCGATCGGCTACTGGGGTTTCGTACAGCCCCGCGACGGCGATCCGCAGCCCTGCAGAGGCAGGGAGGGTTGGCTTCGCTGGGATATGGCATGGCTGCAGCCCTTGTTTCAGGACCCGCCGCTCGATGGATTGCGAACGCGTACGCTGCTGGTACGGTTGGCGGCAGACCCGGCGGTGCGTCGCGTTCTCGTCGAACCGCATCTTCGCGCGCGCCTTGGACTCGACCACGCCAAACTCCGGTTCCAGGGATGTTCCGCAGCGCGTCACGACGATCATATTCATGTCGAATTTTAGCGTGTTCCCCATTTGCGTGTTATCGGCATCGGCCTGTTATACCAAGGTGCGCTGATAAAGACCCATTTGACCGGTTACCCTTGTCCGCTGGTCAGGCGTGGTTCGCGCCGTGGCGCCGCGCACCACAAGCGGGCCACAACGCAGCCAGCGGTCAAGGGAAACCGGCCTCCGGTGGGGCTTCGCGGCCCGCCGGGTGCGTTGCCGCCCTTGCCCGATGT
>CAXMQC010000273.1:0-10482 GCA_964195285.1 Akkermansiaceae bacterium | reverse complement strand
GGCGGGATCGAGCCGTATCGCCTGGTCAAAATCCTGGATGGCCCGGTCGTTGTCCTCCTTGCGCCCGTAGGTAAGCCCGCGGCCGTGATAAACTGAGGCATCGGCGGGACCAAGACGTATCGCCTCTGTATACAGCTTGATCGCCTGGTCATAGCGGCCCGCGTTAGAATATCCCTCAGCACTTCGGGCAAATGCCGCGCCGCTCATATCGTCGTCCGGTATGAGAGGCATGGACGGCGTCTCAAGGACGCATGCCGAAATGAGGGAAAAGCATGCGACCCCCGCCATTAGCTGTGGCATTTTGCTGGTTGTCATCGGCCCATCCTTGCTGAAATGGAGCGACGTAATCGAAACACGAGACGCGCATCCCAACATTGACCGGGAAATCTTCTGTCACGTGCGTGATGAAGCGGAATTTATCGATCGCGCGCGGAATTTTGACGTCGTCGTTGCAACGCACTTCACTACGGTCCAGATTCTCAAAGCCATTTACGAGGTATCGCCGCACTTCCTGCCAGCCTATTACGTTCAGGATTACGAACCCTGGATCGTGCCGGAGGATCATCCCAAATGGAAGGAAGCGATGGGTTCCTATCGGCTTGTGCCGGGAATGCTGATATTCGCCAAAACCAATTGGATTCGTGCGACCGTCACGGCGTATCAGGGCGTCGAGGTCGCGACGCTCGCCACGGTCGACGTCTTCATCGACATGTCGACGTATCAGGCATTCGGGCGGACGGCGCTCGAGGCGATGGCGTGCGGTGCGGCCGTCATCGCGCCCGAGGGCTGCGGGCCTGACGAATATGGGCGCGACGGTGAGAACATTCGGCTGGTCGACACCAAGGATTTCGATGCTGTCTTTTCCGCAACGTGTGAGCTCATCGAGGACAAGGAATTCCGCGAGCGAATTGCCGCCGCGGCGATCGAAACAGCGGCTGAATTTTCGGTCGCATCGGCGTCGGACTCGGAAATTGAACTCTTCGAACGGGAGATCGAGCGGCGCCGGAACACCGCCCTCATCCCTGTCGGCAAGCGTCAGGAGCCGGTCCGTGTCAATCGAGCCGGGACGCCAGTCGATATCTTCCGGGGCTCACCGCATCAGACAACCGGCGGATGATCGAAATATTCCCGCCAGATTAAAGAGGCGCCAATAGTTATAGCTGAATTTCGAGCGAGTTTGTTGGTTGGGAAACGGATTGAGACTAGAGCCCTTTCTTCGCTCAGGGGCAAAACAGAACAGACTATACTCACGAGTGGGGGAATAACGGGGGCAAGGTCACGCCAAAACGCCGGGACGAGGTTGCGACTTGGCCAGCATCGCCTTGGCGCGGGCTTCCATCTCGATGGCCCCGACGATCAAGGCGCGCGGCACGACACGATCGTGGGGCATCTTATCGGCATCGACTACATCGAAATTCCGGCCTTCACCACGACGGTCCTTGGCGCCGGCACCTATGTGAACGTGGCCGAGCAGGTGAAGAAAAAAGGTAAAGGAAAAATAGTAACAAAAAGTTGGATCGATAAGTTCCGGCCAACCGCCTCGCCCCTAGCCGGACGACCGCTTGTGGCTAAAAGCGGAAGTCCAGGACCCGGCATTTTGATGTCTGCTTAGGGACCGACAGCGGACGTATCTGTAGGTCGCGCGGCGCAGCGGTATGGAACGCCGGAACCCATTTGCATTTCCGTAATTTAGACCGACGATCTGGCAACGCGCTCAGCATTTTTTGGACCTCCTGTCCCGTAAACGTAACAAATACGGCCTGTAAGCCGTTGATTTCGCGTTTCAATCCCGGTTCACCGGATCACCCGCCCCGCCGGTGTGTTTTCCCCTCTCCTGCCCCATTTCTCGCGCTTTCCACGCTCGTTCAAACGGTGCCCCTAACGGCGCGCGCGCACTATCGGGGCAATTGATGATGACGGGCGTCCCCCAAAAAGGGCCGCCAGGGAACAAGAGGAGAGAGACGATGACGTTCAATCGGGCAGCCTGGGCTTCGGCCGGCGCGACGATCGAGGCCATGACGGAGGCTTCGGCGCCCGTCGATTACCAGCGGGCGCGCGACTTTGCGACCGAATGCTGGCGCCGGGCGCTGCATCAGCGGGTTCGGCCAGTCGAGCAGAAGGCGGCCTGAGCTATGTCTATCGCTTCGCACGCCGCACTGGACATTGCCGATTTCCTGGCACCGCGCGTCCGCAAGCCGGCTTCGGACCGCATTCTGGCGGGCGGGCGGCCAACCATGGCCGAGGCCGGCAAGACCCTGTCGATCGCCTGGCCGCTGACCATGTCGTCGCTGGTCAATATGGGGATTTCGGTTACCGACGTGGTGAGGATCGCCTGGCTCGGCTCGGCGGCGCTGGCGGCGTCCGCGGTAGCCAGCGACTTCTATTCCATCATTGTCTATATCGCCGGCGGCACGCTGGCCGCGATTACGCCGATGATCGCCGAGGCGCGCGGGGCGCGCCGGCCGGACGATGTGCGGCGCGCGACGCGCCAGGGCCTCTGGGTGGCGACCGCGATCGCCCTGCCGGGCGCGGTCCTGATCTGGAACACCGATATAGTGCTGTCGGCGATCGGCGTGCATGCAGAAATTGTCGAGACCGGCCTGCCCTACGCGCGGATGATGGCGCTGACCTTCATTCCGATGGCCTATATGCAGGTCTGGCGGCATTTTCTGGCGGCGCATGGGCGCTCGCGGGTGATGTTGCCGGTGATGGCGCTGGCGCTGCCGACGAATGCGCTGTTCAACTATCTGCTGATGTTCGGCCTCTGGGGCTTCCCCGAGATGGGCCTGGCCGGCGCCGGCCTCTCGTCGCTGGGCGTGACGGTGCTGATCGTGGCCGGGCTGACCGGCTATGTGCTGCGCGACCCAGAGCTTAGCCGTTATCGCCTGTTCATGCGCCTCTGGCAGCCGGACTGGAAGCGGTTTCGCGACATCGTGCGCATCGGCGTTCCGATCGGGCTGACCAGCCTGGGCGAAACCGGCGTATTCTTGTTCACGACCGTGCTGATGGGCGTGTTCGGGCCGGAAGTCGTGGCCGCCCACGCCATCACGCTGCGCATGGCGGGCGTGCTGTACGCCCCGGCCGTGGGGCTGAGTCAGGCGATCACGGTACGCGTCGCCTACGGCATCGGCGAAGGCAACCGCGCCGGCACGTCGAACGCGGTATGGACCGGTATCATGCTGTCTCTGGCGGCCGCGGTTGGCCTGTTCGTCCTGCTGATGGCCGGGCGGGACTGGATCCCGGGCCTGTTCATCGACCCGGCGTCGGCCAATGCCGCCGAAATCGTCGCGATGGCGCTGGCCATGCTGTTCTGCCTGGCCTTGCTGCAGCTATCGGAAAACACCGCCGTCGTCGCCACCGCCATCCTGCGCGGTTTCAAGGATACCGGCCGGCCGATGGTGCTGCAGCTGACCGGGCGCTGGGTCATCGGCTTCGCCGGCGGCGTAGCCTTGGCCTATACCGCCGGCTTTGGCGGGCTGGGCCTGTGGATAGGCCTGGTCATCGGCTCGGCGGCGACCGCCGGCATGATGTGGATGCGGGTCTGGTCATTCCGCTTCGCCGGGCGGGAAGTTTAGCTCGGCGGGGTAATCCTACGCCCATCAGTGAGGCCGAGTGGCCTCACCCTTCGACAGGCTCAGGATGAGGTTTCTCGATGGAGATCAGGTACCTTGTTCCTCATCCTGAGCCTGTCGAAGGATGTGCCACTCGGCCGCCCTTCCGGGAATTAAGGCGTACCTCTGCTCCCCGACCAATTTCCACTTATAATCCGACGCGTTTCATGCCGCCGGCCGGGTAACGGGTACCCAGCGCCGCGCCGGGGGCAAAGACGCCATCGAGTGCTACCAGATCGCCGCCCGTCAGCGTCACGTCCAGCGCGCCGAGATTTTCATCCACCCGCTCCGGCCGCTTGGTGCCGGGGATCGGGATGATATCGTCGCCCTGGGCCAGGTTCCAGGCCAGCGCCACCTGGGCCGGGGTACAGCCATGCGCGGCGGCGATTTCCTCCAGCGGCGCCAGCAGCTTGAGGTTTTCCTCGCGGTTGCCGTCCTGGAAACGCGGCATGTCCTTGCGGCGGTCTTTCTCCGCGAGATCATCGAAGCCGTGGATGGTCGCGGTCAGGAAGCCGCGGCCCAGCGGCGCATAGGGCACAAACCCGATGCCGAGCTCACGGCAGGTCGGCAGGATTTCCTCTTCCACGTCGCGCGTCCAAAGCGAATATTCGGTCTGCAGCGCGGCCAGGGGGTGGGTCGCGTGGGCGCGCCTGATGGTCTGGGCGCCGGCCTCGCTGAGGCCGATATGGCGCACCTTGCCCTGTTCGACCAGCCGCTGCATGCCGCCGACGGTCTCTTCGATCGGCGTGTCGGGGTCGACCCGGTGCAGGTAGAAGAGGTCGATCACGTCTGTGCCCAGCCGCTTGAGGCACTTCTCGCATGCCTCCTGCGCATATTCCGGCCGGCCGTTGACGCCGCTCTTGCCGTCGGGCAGGCGCAAATTGCCGAATTTGGTGGCCAGGATCGCGTGCTCACGCCGGTCGCTGAGGGCGCGGCCAACCAGTTCCTCGTTGGAGCCCTGGCCGTACATGTCGGCGGTGTCGATGAAATTGGCGCCCAGTTCGATGGCGCGGTGGATGGTCGCGATCGACCGGTCGTCGTCCGGCGTCCCGTAGATCGCCGTCATGGTCATGCAGCCCAGCCCCATGGCCGGGACCTTCAGACCGCTTCTGCCCAGTTCACGCTGTTGCATCTTCTCCTCCTCCTAAGAGTCTGGCCCGAAATATGTTGCTGTTTTCATTGGCGTCCACCGCGTCGAAGGCCGCTTGCGATGGCTGGCATCGCGGCACGCCCTTCTCCTAACCGGAGACAAACACAAGGCCGTGAAAACAACAACATATTCCGGGCCAGACTCTTAGATCCCGATGCGTTTCATCTGTCCCGCCGGATAACGGGTGCCGGCGGTGACGCCCGGGGTGAACATTTTTTCCAGCTTCGCTATGTCCTGGCCGTCCAGGGATATTTCCATGGCGCCGAGATTTTCGTCCAGGCGAGCCGCCTGCTTGACGCCGGGGATCGGCACAATATCCTCGCCCTTCGCCAGCAGCCACGCAAGGGCCAACTGGCCCGCCGTGCAGCCCTTGTCCGCGGCGACCGCCTCCAGCACCGGCAGCAGCTTCAGGTTTTGCTCGAAATTCTCCGGGTGGAAACGGGGATGGTCGTGGCGCCGGTCCTTGGCCAGCAGGTCGGCGCCCAGGTCCATGATGGTGGCGGTCAGGAAACCGCGGCCGACCGGACTGTAGGCCACGAAGCCGATGCCGCAGTCGCGACAGGCGGGCAGTACATCGGCCTCGAGATCGCGGCACCAGAGCGAATATTCCGACTGCAGCGCTGAAATGGGATGGGTGGCGCTGGCCCGGCGGATGGTCTCCGGCCCGGCCTCGCTGAGCCCCAGATAACGGACCTTGCCGGCCTCGATCAGCCGCGCCATGGCGCCGACGGTTTCCTCGATCGGCACGGTGGCATCGACGCGGTGCTGATAGTAGAGGTCGATATGGTCGACCCCGAGCCGTTTCAGGCTGGCGTCGCAGGCCTGCGGCACATAATCGGCCCGGCCGACGATCTCGCGCCCGCCATCGGGCAGCCGGATATTGCCGAACTTGGAGGCCAGGATCACCTGGTCGCGCTTTCCCGCGATGGCCTTGCCCACCAGTTCCTCGTTGACCCCGTTGCCATAGGCGTCGGAGGTATCGAGGAAACCGGCGCCGCGCTCGATGGCGCGGTGGATCGCCTTGGTCGAGTTCCCGTCGTCGCGCTCGCCATAGGCCGTCGACATGCCCATGCAGCCCAGCCCGATGGCCGGCACCCGCAGGCCCTGTCCACCAAGATCTCGCATCTGCATCCTTACTCTCCCTGTTCCGGAACAAGCACCCAGTTGGCCTCGACCTCGACTTCTGCCGAGCGGAAAAGATTCATCACCGGGCAGCGGTATTCGACATTCTTCTTCAGTTTTTCCAGCCGGTCCGGCGGCTCGTCGCTGTGCACCCGGATATCCATTTTCACCCAATTGAAATAAGGCCGAACGCCGCGCACCCCGCGCGATCCGCGTTGATCGACCTCGCCCTCGGCGTCGATCTCCACGGCGCTGTATTTGAACCGCATGGCGGTGGCGCAGCGGTAGATGATGACACCCTCGCAGCCGGCCAGTGCCGATAGCGTGGTTTCAAGCGGCGTCGGCCCGGTATCGCCGTCGCCCGTCTCGTCGGTGATGACCGTATGGCCGCGCACCGTCATCACCGAGCGTGCCGTCGCCTCGTTGCGCATGCTCAGCTGGCGGATACCGATTTTCAACTTGGCGGGATCGACCCCGGGCGGCAGCAGGTCGGGATCGTCGTCATTTCGCTTCAGCGTCATATATCCAATCCTTTCAGTGCGGTAGCACTGCAAATTTGCGGCTCCGGGACAGCGCGGCTAGTATTGCGCGGACAATTTATAAAGCGATTTTCATGATGGCCGAATTTTCGGGGCGCGGGCGGTTCGCCGCCGTGATGGGGTTGATCGGCTCGGGCCATGCGGTCAGCCACTTGTACCTGCTTGCCCTGCCGCCCCTGTTTCCGCTGCTGCAGGCCGAATTCGGGATTGGCATCACCGAGTTGGGGTTTCTGGTCTCGCTGTTGAACCTGGCGACGGTCGGCGCGCAGTTCCCCGCCGGCATGCTGGTGGACCGGCTCGGCGCCCGGCCGGTGCTGATCGGCGGCCTGGTTCTGATGGGGGTCAGCTTCGCGGTCCTGTCGCAGGCCACGTCCTACGGGGCCGTGATGCTGCTGGTCACCCTCGCCGGGGTCGGCAACAGCGTATTCCACCCGGCCAATTACGCCATCATGAACGCCTCGGTCGACGAGGACCGCATGGGCCGGGCCTACAGCCTCCATAACTTCACCGGTAATATAGGCTTCATGTCGGCGCCCGTGGCGATGGTGTTGCTGGCTTCTTTCTGGGGCTGGCGCGGCGCTGTGCTGGCCGCCGGGCTGCTGGCGATCTGCGTGGTCGTTATTCTGGTCGTATTCGGATCGATGTTGCGCGAGGAGAGGACAATCGCAAACAGCCAGGCCGAAGAAAAGGCGCCGGCCACGGCCGGCCTGCTGACCTCGCCGGCGGTCCTGGCCATGTTCCTGTTTTATGTCTTCATCGCCATGGCGACCGGCGGCATGCATTCGATTTCGGTCGCCGCCCTGGTCGCCCACCAGGGGTTGGGGCTGGAGGCCGCCGTGTGGACGCTGGAGGTCTTCCTGGTTTGCGCGGCGATCGGGGTGCTGCTGGGCGGGCCGCTGGCCGACCGGACCAAGCGCCATGGCATGATGGCGGCGGTGGCGCTGGGCGTCGCGGCGGTGCTGATCATACCGGTCGGCGGATTCCAGATGCCGGCGATGCTGATCGCTGTGCTGTTCGCGCTCTATGGCGTGGTGCAGGGAACGATGCGTCCGGCCCGCGACTTGATGACCCGCTCCATCACCCCGCCCGGCGCCACCGGGCGCGTCTTCGGCTTTGTCACCGGCGGGTTGAATATCGGTGGTGCGCTCAGCCCGGTGCTGCTGGGCTGGCTGGTCGATATCGGCCATCCCGAAGCGGTGTTCTATGCCATCGCGGCTATCCTGCTGTTGTGCGTGACGACCGTGGGCGTGGTGCGCAGCCGTCACGGCGTGAATTCGAGGATATCGAAGCCGGCATTGCGGTCCAACAGGTAGATCAGCCCGTCTTCGCCGACATCGACATCGTTGCTTTGCGGGCTAGGGAAGCCGTTGATCGGGTCGGGGATATAGAAGCCGACCTCCTTGGGCAGCATCGGATCGGCGACATCGACGATGCGCAGGCCGCCGGCGAACCAGGTGAGATAGACCAGCGTCGAATCCAGCTTCTCGCGGAACTGGTGGGCGCCGAAGCGGCCGCCCGGCGTTCGGCTGTAGGGCGAGTCCAACTCGCTGAGATCCCACATCGACAGCGGCTTGATATCGCCCAGATCGGTGACGTCGAACACCCACATGAAGGCGTGCAGCCGGCCCGGAAAATGGACATGTTCCTCGTCCACCGCGATCGCGATGCGCTTGCCGCCGATGGTCTGCGCGAGCGGTATGAAAGTGTGGCTCGGTTCCGGGATCGGCGGGTGGTAGTCGTATTCACCGATGGTTTTCAAGTTCTTGATGTCGGTGGCATCGATGACCCGAAGCCCGGCGTGCCAACAGGAGGCCCAGAACTCGTTGCCGACGCGCAACGCGTGGTGCAGGCGGTTGCGGTAACCCTTCCAGGTCGGTGTCTCGCCGCCGGCCAGATGCTGGCCGGGCATCGACCAGCGCGAAACTTCCTTCGGGTCGGTCGGGTCGCTGTAATCATAGACCACCAGGATATTGCCGATATAGCCTTCCATCTCGGTCGACATATAGGCGTAGTTCTCGTCCACGTCGAAGCGATGCACGCCGAATCCATGAGTCGTCTTCAGGCAAAGCCGTTTCGGGTTGGCGCGGTCGGAAATATCGTAGATGCAGAACCCGCCCTGGCCATAGCCGCGCTCGCGCGCCTCGTCGAGCGTCGCGATGTCGGCCGCCTTCACGCCGCCGACTTCGGCCGCCAATTCCTCGTCGGTCGGGGCGCGGCCGAGGCTCGCCTCCAGACTCGCACGGGCATCCGGCAGGGCATCGCCCTTGCGCAGGAAATGGCGCTCGAACTGTTCGTGGTTGGTGAACATCAAATCGCCGACGACCCGCACCTTGTGGGTATGCGTGTAGTTGTCCGGCAAGGTGACCTGCGAGACGATCTTCGGGTCGGCGGGGTTGGAAACATCCAGGATCGTAGTGCCGTGCGGCGGATCCATATGGCCGATATAAGCGTATTTACCGTCGACGACGACCTGCCCGCCACCGGGGAGATCCAAGTGGCCAAGACGTTTTACGTTACTGGCTAGTTTTGACTTGTCGATGTCCTGCATGTCTCAAAGTTCCCTGATTTGGCAAATTATACGAAATGTCGCTTCGCGATCCTTGACGATTGTCACTATGATCTTCGCAACAAGGGGGATTGCATTTCATGCCTGCAAAAATACGAATCCTGAGCGCCGGCGCACCCAAACAGGGTGTCGGCGACAGCGCCAGATCCTATAGCCGTGCGACCGGACACGATGTCGAGGTCACCTTCGCCACGGCGCCGGTTCTGCGCGAGCGGGTCGAAAAGGGCGAGGCGGCGGCCGATCTGCTTGTGGCGCCGGTTGCCCTGATGAAAGACTGCCTGGCCGCCGGCCAAGTTGAGCGCGGCACGGAAATCGTCATCGGTTCGGTTACCGCCGGGGTCGCCGTTCGCGAGGGCGCAACGCCGCCCGATATCTCTTCCGTCGACTCCCTCAAGGCGGCGCTGCTGGCCGCCGACGCCGTGCTCTACAACGTCGCCTCCAGCGGGCAGCATATCGCCAATATGGTCGAACGCCTGGGACTGGCGGAAGCGCTGGCGGGAAAGACCGAACGGCTGGCCACCGGTTCGGCCGTGATGACGCGGCTGGCCGAGGGCACGGCCGCCAGCGAAATCGCGTTCGGCCAAATCACCGAGATAAGCCGGTTCGAGGGCGGCGGGGTCACGCTGGTCGGCCCGCTGCCGCAAGAAGTCGGCAAGAAGACGACCTATGCCGCGGGCCTGCTGGCCGGCGCGGCCGAGCCGGCCCGGGCGCTGTTGGACTTCATGGACACGCCCGAAGCCCGCCAGATTTACGCCGAGGCGGGGCTGGAATAACATCAGCCTTCACCCAGTTTCTGCGTATCGGGACCGGTCGGGCTCGCTCGCCCGCCTGTTCGCTTGCGACGGTACTCCAGGTAATAGGGAACCCCGATCGACAGGAAGAGCGCAACCCAAAGCAAGTTGGCCAGGTCGGAGGAGAACAACACCATGATATCGCCCTGCGACATCTTCAGCGCACGCAGGAAGTAGTTCTCCAGCAGCGGGCCCAGGATGACGCCAATCAGGATGGCGGCGACATGGTAGCCGGTCTTGCGCGCGACATAACCGATCACGCCGAAGGCCAACGCCAGATACATATCGAACATGTATTCGCGCGGCACGAAGGCGCCGACCAGCGTGAAGGAAATGATGATCGGCGCCATATAGGTCGTCGGCACCACAGTCACCTTCGACATATAGCGCGCCAGCGGCATGATGAAGAGGATCAGGATCACATAGGTCAACGCCATGGTGACGAACGGGCCGTAGGCCAGGTTGGGGCTGGTCATAAACAAATCCGGCCCCATGGTGACACCGTGATACTGCAGGACCACCAGCATGATGGCGGCCGTGGCGCCGCCGGGAATGCCGATGACCAGCAGCGGTACCAGGGTACCCGATGTGACCCCGTTATTGGCCGATTCCGGCGCCACCAAGCCTTCGACATGGCCGGTACCGTAGAGTTCCGGCGTCTTCGAGAAGGTTTTCGACTGCTGGTAGGCGACGAAGGCGGCAA
>CAXMQC010000272.1:0-3448 GCA_964195285.1 Akkermansiaceae bacterium | reverse complement strand
ACCAGTGACGCATACGGCCAGGGACCGCCAACGCCACCCTTGCCCTTGGACGCGGTGGTGGCGAGCGTGACGCACTCGGCGGCGCGGATGATGCGCCGGCAATGGACAGCCGGGGCAATCTCATCCGTCATGCCGGCGCCTGATCTCCTGATTTTCCGGCGAAGCGGTCGTGGCAATAGCCCGCGACGGCGCCAAGCGTGATCCAGAACAGGGCCATCGAGCCCAACGATACGCCGACGAACAGGGCGGCCAGTTCCGCCGGTAAGGCGCCGCCCTGGACCTCGGCATGCGGTGCGCCTGCGATATGGGGGACAAGGATCAACAGGACACCCGCGCCCTTCCAGATGCGTCGCGCCTGGAGCGCCAACAGCCCGATGCCGCCCGCTGTCGCAGCCGCCGTGAGCAGCCACCATATCTGTCGCGCCTCGACCGACGCGGCGACGCTGCCTGGCAGTTCCGGCGGCAAGCCGGCGGCCGGGGCAAGAGCAAAGACCGCAAATCCCGCCGCGCCCCACAATACGCCCTGTCCGATCCCGATCGACCCGCCGCGCACGACCAGGATAGCGGCCAGCAAAAGACCGAAACCGACGCCGCTCAGGATATTAAACAAGATCGTGTCGACATAGCGCATGAACGGCGCCGACAAGTCCGGATCGATGCCTTGCTCATAGCCCTCGGCAACCAGAATCAGCGGTTGAATCTTACCAATATAAAGTAGCGTCAAGACAATACCGCCTGCCAGCCCGGCCAGCAGGCCGGTCAGCAACGTCCGCGTGATCATTGGTTCAGCCTACGGGTTAGTGACAGGGAAATCCGGTCGCATGGCGCGTATCATGCGCCGTCTCGTGGGTCATATGGGCGAAGCCCACCCCATACAGTATGAAAAGACCCAACAGCGCCGCCACGATGGCAGCCGAAACCCGTTCAGCGGCAAGCGAGCCGTTTGTTCCCAGAACCGATACCAAGCGCGACATTTCACCCTCCGTGTGTCGTGCGGGACTGCGCCCCTGTCCCATCAAGCTTCCGCCGGACGGCGCATGGCCCGGGGGATGGCAGGTCTCCTGGCTCGCGGTTCGCCGCACCCGTTCCCGCCTTCCCGGTTTCCCAGTGGCCGGACCCGCCCAAGGGCCCATACGGAACGAGAACTCGCCGCTCACAGTTGCGGGGGCAGCCACGGACTTGCCCGTTGCCGGGCGCACCGTCGTTCCCTTTTCATCTCCCGGATGGGAGAACCATCAGGCGCGACAGTAAACGAGGATGATCGGCCCGGTCAATCGAATGCGCGCCGGAAAATTTCCCGCAAGGTTATTTTCCGGACCGTTCCGGCCCGGCCAGGGCGCCATCCATCTGACTTGTCGGGCGAGCGGAAGGTGAGCCCTCGGACGGACCGCCGAATATGAAAAGCGCGACAAACGCCACCAGGGCGATCACCGCGAGCGCGGCAATCACCATTCCGGCCGGCATGGAACTGATTCGCCGCCGGGTCATCGGCTCTCACGCCGAACAATCGGCGTCCTGGCGGAATGTGGAACCGCCCAATTCGAATTTCTGCAATACATCACCGAAATGTAAGTCAATCAGCCGTTTGTGGCGGCATGACATATCGCCGCATTGTCCAAATTTGGAGCGGGAATGGACATGGATCGGCCGCAATTCGGTCACAGGCCAGTGCAAATATGGCGCATTCCTGAATATTAAGGGTATAATGTTAATTCTTGGCGTGGAGAGTATGCCGCATGCACCAGACAATTGCCTTGGTCGATGACGACCGCAACATTCTAACATCCGTATCCATGGCCCTCGAAGCGGAGGGTTATCAGGTGCGGTCCTATTCCGACGGCGAAGAAGCGCTGCGCAGCCTGACCCAGCGCCCGGTGGATCTCGCCATACTGGATATCAAGATGCCGCGCATGGACGGGATGGAACTGCTTCAGCGCATGCGCAAGACCATGGCCACGCCGGTAATTTTCCTGACCTCGAAGGACGACGAGATCGACGAGGTGGTCGGGCTGCGCATGGGCGCGGACGATTACATCACCAAGCCGTTTTCGCAACGGCTGCTGATCGAACGAATCCGCGCCCTGCTGCGGCGCACCGAACTCGGCGACGAGCCGGGCGAGAAAAAGGGTGAAGACCTACTGGTCCGCGGTGATCTTATCCTGGATTCGGACCGCCATGTCTGCACCTGGAGGGATCAGCCGGTTTCGCTGACAGTGACCGAATTCCTGCTGTTGAAAGCGCTGGCGCAGCGGCCGGGCCATGTGAAGAATCGCGACCAGTTGATGGACGCCGCCTATGGCGAAAGTATTTATGTCGACGACCGGACGATTGACAGCCACATCAAGAGGCTGCGCAAAAAGTTCAAGTTAGCGGACGATGACTTCGCGCAAATCGAGACGCTTTACGGCGTAGGATACCGATATCGAGAGGCATGAGGGCAGAACCAGAATGGACCGCTGCCAAAGTTGACCGGGAGGACGCGAAGGAAGAAGTCGCGCCCGACAGGGGAGAACTCGCCCCCGAGGCGTTGAAAGCCGACCCGAATATCGACGAAACCGAGGCCGGGCCGCAACCCGTGCTGCGGGCCGATCCGGATGTTGCGCCACGCGATGATGCGCCACCGGATAAAAAGCCGGTAACATTCAGTCGGCGCCGCCCGAAACGCGGCGCCAGCATTACCCGAAAAAGGCTGATATCGCCGCTGACCCGAAAGGTGCTGGCGGTCAATTTCATAGCGGTGCTGATTCCGGTCGCCGGCTTTCTGTCGCTGGGCGAATACCGGGACAGCCTGATCGAAGCCGAGACCGATGCCCTGAAAATCCAGGGCGAGGTGTTCGCGGGTGCGATCGGCGAGGGTGCAATCGCCACGACGCTTAGCGGCGATCAGATACTGGATATCCCGCCAGCCCAGCAGATCGTTCGACGGCTCAGCGAATCGAATGCGGTTCGGGCCCGCCTGTTCCTGCCGGATGGCGAACTGGCCGCCGACAGCCGGCTGCTGGTCGCCGGGGGCGGCGTCATCCATATCCAGGTGCTGCCGCCGCCCAGCAAACGGAAACCGTTTCTGGATCCCATAATCGACGTTTTGGACTGGCTGCCGCGGCGTTACGACCTGCCGCCCTATCTCGAGGCGCCGAAGCAAAACGCCGCCGATTACGATGAAGTCATGGGGGCCTTGCGCGGCGAAATCAGTGAAGCGCTTCGCCAGACCGAGATCCGAGGGGACTATATTTTATCCGTGGCCGTGCCGGTTCAACGATACCGCCAGGTTCTGGGTGCCCTGATGCTGTCGAGAAACGGCGACGATATTGACAAGGCGGTACGGTCGCTCAGGCTTGTCGTGCTGCAGCTCTTCGCCGGCGCCCTGCTGGTGACGACGCTGTTGTCGCTTTATCTAGCGGGGACGATCGCGCGGCCAGTACGGCGGCTGGCCGAGGCCGCGGAAAAG
>CAXMQC010000271.1:0-3942 GCA_964195285.1 Akkermansiaceae bacterium | reverse complement strand
CTTGAGTTTTATTTTGTCTTGCGCGGAAATAATACAATAATATGAGCCTGACCCCCTTGGTTCCGAGCCTGACCCCTTTGGGTTTCGAATAATACAATAATACGAGCCTGACCCCTTTGGGTCCTCGTGACCGCTAAGGGTTGTCGTGCGCCGGCTTGGTGACGCCGGCCTTGTCGCGCAGGGATTTCGCCGTCACCTTCTGGCGGTCGAAATCGGCGCGCCGTCTGGCGATTTCCTCGGGCGTCAGCCGCGCGGCGTTCTGGTAGTCGAGCTTCCAGTCCGGATTTTCGCTCCATGCCAGGGGTGACTGCATTGTGGTGCGCGGGCCGGGCGCGCCTTCCAGAAGACGCAGGGCGAGCTCCAGGGTCAGCGCCTGGGACTCCGGATCGTTCGGCCGCCCCGCGGCATTGCCGAGCGGAAAATCGGAAAACAACAGGCGCGGCACGCCGACATATTCGACGATATCCCTGGCGCAGCCCATGATCACGGTGGCGATGCCGTTTTCCTCCAGCATGCGCGCCGCCAGGCTGGTTGTCTGGTGACAGACCGGGCAGTTGGGGACCAGGATCGCGGCGTCCGCACCGTCCACTTTGGCCCGCGCCACGACCTCCGGGCAGTCGGTCTCCAGGGTCACGCGATGGCTGCGGTTGGTCGGCATGGCGTGGAAGCGCGGGGCGACGGCGCCGATCCTCCCGCGCGCCGCCGCCCGCCGCAGTTCCGGCAGTGGAAAATAGCTACCGGGATCTTCCGCCGTGGTATGCTTGCGGTCGATCGCGATGTGGGAAATTCGCAGATCATGGTCCGCTGCCGCATCGCCCGAATAAACCGAATAGAACTTGGCCGCCGCGTTATAGGGCGCGCCCGGCCCCTGGTCGCCCTTGCCCGGCTGAAACGGCGCCGCCGTGGTGACCAGCGCCACCCGGCATTGCGCCAGCGGCCTGCCGAGCGGCTGGAAGGGCGCATCGGCATAATGCGCCCATTCATAGGGCGCGCCATAACCCAGCAGATCGTAATATTCCCTGAGCCGCCGCAGATAAGGAATCGGCGTATCCGCCGGCGCCGCAAACCCGTAGCGCGACCCGCCCTCGTCCGTCATCGCCCCGCCTCCCATGGCCGAAATCGGATTACCCACCAAGCTATAACCGATTTTGAGGCAGGATGCGCGAGCGCTTTTCCGATCTCGTGCAGCAAATAGCGCGGCCCCGCGATGGAACCGGGCGGCCGGCATCCGCATCATGGGCCGGGCCGGCCATGGCGGACCATGATCCGAACAATTTAACCGAAGGGCGCACGCCATCGTCAAATAAAACCGGTGACAGTATTGACCTGCTTGCCCTCCTGCAGGCATAATAAACGCAGAATATTGTCCAGTTGTATGTTTTTCGAAGTTATTTTTTTAACTACTAACGGCCGATATGTACAGGCAAGGACAATACTGGGGCGTTTCGCCGAATAATACTGATTCCCGGGGCAGCCGGTTGGTGCGCGCCGCGTTTGCGATGGCTGCGATGGCGTTTGTCGCGGCTTGCACGCAGGCCGGTCCGGCGAAAATGAGCGACGCGGAAATCTCCAAGGAAGCCAGCTTCCAGAGGCAACTGGCCCTGGAGCAGCAAGTCGAAAACCAGCGCCGCATCGAGGGGGTCTCCTTCCGCCTGATGAAAGCCGCCGCGGACTTCTGCGGCGATCGCAGGACAAGCGGATACGGATTTACGGTGGCCAACAAATACAGCTTTGGCGAGGAGATGGCTGTCGCCGCACAAGAGCTGTTTGGTCTCGACGAGTCGGCGCGTGTCCTTACGGTAACGCCGGACTCACCGGCCTTCGAGGCCGGGCTGACCGAGCGCGACATTGTCTCTTGGATTGATAACAGCCCGGTAAAACGCGGCACGGAATCGGTGGCGGAAGTAACACGTACTCTTGAAAGAGCCGGCGCCAGCGGGGTGGTGCTCCAGGTAAGGGGGGACAATCCAAGACAGGTTAATCTGTCGCCCACCGAGGTTTGCGATTATCCGGTCCAGATCATGAACAGCGACAAGGTCAACGCCTACTCGGACGGCCAGAACATCAAGGTTACCAAGGGGATGCTCTGGTTCGTGGATGATGACGCCGAGCTCGCCATGGTCCTGGCCCATGAACTGGCCCACAATGTAATGGGTCATGCCGGTACGTTCCGCGGTATGTTCGAGGACAAGAAAAGCCGCGAGGCCGATGCCGACCGTGTCGGATTGTATCTCATGGCGCGTACCGGTTTCGAAATCGAGAGCGCGCCCAAATTCTGGCGGCGGGTCGCCGCGGCGTTCCCGCGCATGATTGCGTCTTCGGCGAGCCATCCGATCATGCCCTATCGCATCGTCGCGCTCAAGGAAACGACCAGGGAAATCCGGGCCATGGAATCAAGCGGCCTGCCGCTGATTCCGCGACGCGCGGAAAACCTGCTGGTGGCCGGGATGCCGGCGGTGTCGCCGGCGTACCCCGATATTGCCACGAGATTTGCCAACCTGACGCTGCTCCATCACGCCCGGGCACGCAATGACGGGGCCGAGTCGGCTTATCAGCGTTCGCTGACGATCCTCGAGGACGCCCCCCGCGACCCGAACAATCTTGTCTGGCCGCGCGTCCTGGAAGATTCACCGCACTGATCGGGAGCGCGGAACCCGGCCAAGCCGAATCCGTTAAACTGTTGCTATTGGTTTTCCGGTAACGTCCCGGCACCGGTTTCAGCCCGCCAAGGCAACCGCATCGGCATAGCTTGACCGCTCGGCAATATGGCCGAATCCGATCGCCCCCAATTCCTCCAACAGCAGGGCCAGGATGTCGCGGCGTTCCATTTGTACCGCCGAATCGACAAGCAGCTGGAAAAACAGGTCCCGCTGGGCGTGGCTGCCACCCATCTGCCACAGGTTTCGCCGGGCCGGCATCAGAATATCGATGACCCGCTGATGCTCCGCCTTGCGATGGGCGACCGCCGCTTCGCTGGCGGGCAGCACCGCCAGGGCGTATCGCGGCCCAAGTACCCCGGTGTTTTCGGCCACGAACGCCCGCATTAACCGAATCATTTCGTCGGCCTCCCGGTAGCGGCCGGCGGCCGCCAGCGCCAGGGCGCAATGGGCGCTTGTAAAGGGGCTTTCATGGTTGCCGATCCGGGCCTGCGCCAGGTCGGCGACCGGCTGCCATCTGTCCTCGACATTCGCGCCGCGCAGCTCGAGCCGCTGCAACAGCGCGGTATCGTTCTGGATGTCGACAAAGAAGTCCGGCATGGACTGCATCAGTGGCGAGTCGAGGTCGCGCAGCCGGTTATCGTATATCTCCAGCCCCGCGCCATAGTCGCCGCCCTCTACGTGGAACAGCGCCAGATGCCACCAGAGATGGTGGGCGATATGGTTCGCCGCCGACCAGTTTCCGGTCAATCCGGTTACCCATTCGACACCGTCGCCCAGACGGCCCCGCATGATCAGGACATGGGCGACCGCATGGGCGCCCCAGCAATCCGTCGGGTCGCGGTCGATCGCGTCCCGGCCGCATTTCTCGGCAAGATCGTAGGCGCCGTTCTCCTCGAGGCCGAAGGCCCGGATTGACAGAAAAACCGGATATCCCGGAAAGTCGGCCGACCAATGTGCGGCCGCCCGTTCGGAAATATCGCGCATCCAGGCAACCTCGCCGATCCAGAACAGTTCGAACTGGGCCAGCCGCAGCGCGAACAAATCATGCGGGTGGTCGCGGGTGATCTGTTCAAAGTGACTGGCCGCTTGGGTGACGTTCCCGGCCAGGGTTGCTTCCAGCGCGCTGATATAATGGCGTTCCCGCTCCGAGGCGGGCTCATGACCGTTTCTCGCCGCCTCCAACTCGCCGCGGGCCGGCGCATGCAGTTCCGGCTTTCTCAATCCCGCGAGCAGGATCCCCTTGGCGGCGTGCGGCAGCGCAAACAGCGGGTCGGCGGCGATC
>CAXMQC010000270.1:0-5949 GCA_964195285.1 Akkermansiaceae bacterium | reverse complement strand
CGCGGATTAACCGCCTTCAGACTGTCATAGTCGATACCCAGTCTTTTCTTGACGTCGGGTCGGAAATTTTCGACCACGACATCGGCGGTTTCGGCCAGTTTCAGGAAGGTATTCAACCCGTCCGGTTCCTTCAGGTTAAGCGTCAGGCTGCGCTTGTTGCGCTGCAGGTTCTGGAAGTCCGGCGTATGGCGCGCGGCGCCCAGGGCACCGTCCGGCTCGAGACTTTCCGGCGCTTCGACCTTGATAACGTCCGCACCCCAATCGGCAAGTTGCCGCACGGCGGTCGGTCCCGACCGGACACGCGTGACATCAAGCACCCTGATATGGGAGAGCGCGTCTGATGCAGGTGTATGGGGCATCGTCCTGTCTCCTTCGTCCAGTTGCGGTCCCGCGGCAGTCAGCCGGAAAACGACCGCAGTTTCTTCAGATCGTCACCATCGAAGAGGCCACTGCAATAGGCGGCGAGCGTCTCTGCCTGGTCGTTCGCCCATCCCCCGAATGCGGTATTCGCATAGAATTTCCGCTTTATCTCCGTATCGCTCAAAGGCGCCCCGCGCCCGCCGCGAAGGCATGGCTGGTCGGCCGTCAGGCGGCTGCCGTCGTCGAGCGTGACGACAAGGTGGCCGGTATAATTCCTGGGGTACTCGTTGTCCGGGTCGGTTTCGTAGTAAACCTTGGCTGCGAGGTCGGTAACGGCGCGGTCCGCGATACGCTGTTCGGTGAACTGCCCAAGCCCGGCCTCGCCGTCGGCCAGCGCAACGGCCACGCAGAACGGTACCGAAAACTTTGCCGAATAGGGTGTCGAGGGTTTGATTTTTTCGGCGCGTGGCTCCCACAATCGATGGACCGTGCCTTCCCCGACCTTGGCGTCAATGCGTTCGATGCCGGCACCGGCGCCGACCCTGTCGCGCAGTTGAATCGCACAGTCGATGAAAGGTTGCGCCATGGTCCCGCAGGCATAGGGCTTGGAGGCCAGGTTCGCGGCCTCCCAGGTAGATCCCCAGCCATCGGTCAGATGCGAGAAATCACGGTCGATCTCAGGCGCGGCAAAGGCCTTGAAGGCGCCATGGGTGCCCTCGAAGACGGTCCGCGGGCCAACAAAACCTTCTTCGGCGAGCCGTGCCGCCCGCCAACCCGCCTGCGCCGCCCAACCCGGATGCATGCGCTTGGTCCAGGTCCCTTCCGCAAGATATTCGATGATACCCGAGGCCATGCTGCCGACGATGCCGAGTGCCGAGGTAACTTGCGCCGCCGGCAAGCCGATCGCGACGGCGATGCCCGCGGCCGCCCCGAATGCCCCGCACACCGCGGTAGGGTGGAAGCCCTGCCGGTGCATCGCGGTTGGCGCAACAAGGGCAAGCCGGCAGATCAACTCGGATCCGGTGGCGAGTCCGCGCAGCACGTCCACACCACTCAGGCCCCTCTGCTCGGCGGCGGACAGCAGGGCAGGCACCATTACCGCGCTGACATGGACCGGCGTGCCTTCGAAAGTGTCGTCGAAATCCTCGCCATGAACGGCGGTGCCGTTGATCAACGCGGCCGACGCAACGTCGAACGCTCCCTCATGGCCTATCGCGGTGCAGTGGCCATTTCCGTCACAGGCGGCGACAGTGGCCTGAATGTAGTCCTCGTTCCGGGCGGCGACCATCAGGCCGCAAGAATCGAGCAGGGCCCTCTGCAGCACGCGCCGGACCGGATCCGGAATGCCATCCGCTTGCAAATCGGCGGCCCACGCGGCAAAGCGCTCCGCGGCTGCCGGTTGGCTCGTGCTCATGGCAGGTAGGCCCCGCCGTTTACGTGAAGCGTTTGCCCCGTTATGTAGTCGGCGTCGTTGCCGCAAAGCATGTCGATAACGGCGGCGATCTCGCGTGGCTCGCCACGCCGGCCGACCATGGGAGGCACCTTGTTGGGATGTGCTCCCCGGGCACCGGCGGCGCCACCGCGAATGGTCTCGATCTCTCCCGGTACGACACAGTTGGCGGTGATGCCGGTTCCGGCATATTCAGTTGCCAGCGCCTTGGTTAGCCCGACAATCGCTGCCTTGGAGGTGACGACGTGAGCCCGGCCGGCGGCCCCGGTATGGCCGGTCAGACCACCGATATTGACGATCCGGCCCCAGCCACGCGCCGCCATGTCGTCGATACAGGCGCGCGCGCACAAAAATGCGGCATCCAGATTGACGGCCATGATGGCGCGCCATTCCTCCAGCGACATCTCGTTGAACGGCACCGCCCGGCGCAACGCGGCATTATTCACCAGCACGCCGATAGGCCCGAGACCGCGCGCGGCCTCGGCCAGGCTGTCTGCCGTGGCGGGATCCGTCAGATCGCCCAGCTGGATAATGGCATGTCGTCCTTGCGCCGCCACCAGGGCGGCGGTGTCCTCCACACCCTCGCGGTTGTTCTGAGCGTGGACGACGACATCGAAGCCTGATTGCGCCAACGCTACGGCCGTGGCGCGGCCGATGTTGCGTGCCGCACCGGTGACGATGGCAACCCGAGTAACCGCCTCACTGCTCATGAACCTTCCGTGCCCGGATCCGGGCGCGAAAACGCGCGCTTCACGATCGGCCCCATGAACGGCCCGAACAGGCTGAAAAAGGTGAGCACGAAAAAACCCACCACGATGGGGCTTTCGAACAAACCAAGGAAGTTGTTGTCGTACATGATCATGGATTGCGAGAAGGATTCCTCGACGAGGCTGCCGAGAATCAGGCCCATGACCAGCGGCGCCAGGCCGAAACCGTGCCGCTTCATGATGAAGCCAACGATTCCGGCGATCAGCATTATCCAGACATCCAGGATGTCGGAGGCGCTCGCATAGGCGCCGATCATCGAGAAGACGACGACCGCCGGCCACAATATGGTGCGCGGTATGAGGGTTACCTGTGAGAACAGCTTCGCGCCCGCCAGGCCGATGCCAAGAAACATGATGTTGGCGAGCAACATGGCGCCGAAGATCGCGTAAATGAATTCCGGCGTTTGCTGGACCAGAAAGGGTCCGGGACGGAATCCATGCATGACCAACGCGACCAGGATCAGCGCCGTGGAGGCGCTGCCCGGGATACCGAGCGCCAGCGTCGGCACCATCGCGCCGCCCGTGGCGGCGTTGTTGGCGGCCTCCGGACCGGCGATTCCCTCGGGGCAGCCCGTGCCGAACTGCTCTTTGTTTTTCGACCAGCGCTTGGCCTCGTTGTAGCCCATGATGGCCGCGACCGTGGAGCCTTCCGCCGGCAGGATACCGATGAAGGTGCCGAGACCGCTGGAGCGCAGAACGGTCTTCCAAATCAGGCGCAGATCGTCGCGGCCCGGTAGTTTGGTGACATGCGCCCTGATCCTATCGTAATGCTCGGTCAGCGTCTGCGACTGGTTCAATAGCTCGCCCATCGCGAACAAGCCGATCAGCACTGGAACGAACGCGATTCCCTCGGTCAGTTCCGGATACCCGAAGGTGAAGCGCTCGACGCCGGTCGTCAGGTGGATGCCGACAGTGCCGAGCAGCACGCCGAAGGCGCCGGCTATAAGATTCCGCAGCGACGACTTGCCGCTGATCGAGGCCAACATGGAAAGCGCGAACACCGCGAGCGCGAAATATTCCGGTGGCCTGAACTTGAGCGCGACGTCGGCGAGCGCCGGCGCCGCGACGATGAACACGATCAGGCTAAATATGCCGCCAGTGACGCTGCTGAAGGTGGCGATACCGAGCGCCCGTCCGGCCTCGCCGCGCTTGGCCATGGGATAGCCGTCGAGCGCCGTGGCCACCGCCGGCGGTGCGCCCGGCGCGTTGATCAAAATCGCGGTGATCGACCCGCCGAAAGTACCGCCGCAATACAACGCAGCCATCATGCCGATCGCCGGGACCGGATCCAGCGTTATGGTAAAGGGCAGCAAGAGCGCGATCGCCATGGGTGAGCTCAACCCCGGAAGCGCGCCGACCGTCACGCCGATCAGAACGCTGCCAAAAATCAGCATGATGTTAAACGGGTTGAGCAGGATAAGGCTCAGTCCTTCGATTACCGGTTCCATGTCAGCTCACAGCGCTATGCCGAAAATACCGGGCTCGAAATAGACCAGCAGAATTTTGTTAAACAAATAGGCGACCGCCAGCGGGAACAGGATCGCGAACGGGATGATCAGCTTGAGCCGGCGCTCGCCCCACAGCAGAGGCAAAAGCACGCACACGCCAAACATCGTCAGCAGCATACCGAGGTACGGAATGCCGACAACGAGCGCGATTATCAGTCCCGCCGTGACATAAGGCATCCTTTTGATGCGCTCGCTGCGTTCCGAATCAATATTATCGCCGCGCCGTTTGTGCAGCAGATGCTCGAACGGCACGCCCAGCGTGAAAATCACGATGGTGTATATTATGAGCTGCGGGAAGAATTCGGGCGGTATATTTTGCGCCAGGAGATTGGAAACCTTATCGAACGTCGTCGTGACGTAGTAGAGAGTTCCGCAGATCGCAAATATAACCGCGGCCACGACCACGTCGGTCGTGTGCAGCAGCCCCTCTCGCTCCCTTGGTGATTCCGACATTCAGCCGTGCTCCCGCCCTTGTGTATTCATGTTTTGTGGCCACAAAAGCCAGCAAATAACTGACAATCCAAACATTTTAAGAGTCTGTCCTTAAGCTTAAACACCCGCATGGTCGCCGTAGACTCCCAGCTGCTCCCGGGGCGTTCGCCGGACTGCGTGGATGATTACGGCGGGGAAAGGGGACGCCGTGGCGCCCCCTTATCCTCGTTCGACGAACCCGGACTATTGGTCGAGCAGGTCGAGTTCCTTCAGCGCGTCGTAAGCTTTCGCATATTCTGTCTTGATATGCTGATTCCAGACCGCGTGTCCGGCGACGCTGTCTTCCGGCGTCAGGCCCGCGCTCTTCAGATAGTTCGCAAAAACTTCGTGATTCATGGCCTTGACCATCGCCTTGGAAAGAATATCGATATGTTCCTGGGGCGTGCCCTTGAGGACCCAGTAGCCGCGGGTCGTCGAGGTCGATACTTCGTAGCCATTCTCATAGGTCGTCGGCACGCTAGGATAGTCCGCCAAGCGCTTGCCGGACATGACCGCAAGGGCGCGGAAGGTACCGTCCTTGACCTGACCTCCGCCCTCGCTGACATTGGGCAGCGTGGCGTCGATCGCGCCAGACATAAGCGCCTGGATCATCTGCGCGCCGCTGCCGAACGGTACCACCTTGAACTTCATGCCGGCCGCCGTGGCCAGTTGCGCCAGCCCGATATGCTCGGTGCCGCCGACTTGCGCGACGCCCCAATTCAGGGCCTTGTCCTTCGATACCGCGACAAGGTCAGCCAGCGTTTTGTATGGGCTGCTCGCCGCCACGGTGACGAAAGTCGGATCGTCCATCGCGCGAGCGATGCCAACGATATCGTCGATCTTCAACGGCGATTTGCCGCGGGCTATCGTATAGAGATGGCTCTGCGTCAAGGCCAGGACCGTATAGCCGTCGCGCGGCTTGGTCATCGCGTATTGATGCGCCTTGGCGCCGGAGCCGCCGCGTTTGGAAACGACGGCCATATCCACGCCGAGCCCCCGGCGGGCGCGGATCATCATCATGCGCGCCGTCGTGTCGGTGCCGCCGCCATATTTGGAGTGGATCACCACTTCGATGGACTTGGTGGGAAATTCGTCGGCTTGGACGACCGTCAGCCCGCCAAGCGAAAGGACAGCTCCCGCCACCGCAAGCACAAGACCGCGCCGGGCGATTGTTAGACTTGATTTCATTGATTTTCCTCCCTGGATATCATTTTAGCCTCGCCGCGCGATCGGTAGCGCCGCGGGGCATGGCGTCACACCGCTGTACGGATCCGATCGGCCCGACTGGCGGCTAGCGTATAACTTGATCGACAATGCGACGAATTGTCAACACAATAGCGGTAGAGCTCGATGGCGCGCATGGCTCGCTTGGCCCAAGTGCGGTGCCAAAAAC
>CAXMQC010000269.1:0-2305 GCA_964195285.1 Akkermansiaceae bacterium | reverse complement strand
CGGGTCGACGAGCTGCGCCGCGGCATCGAGGATCTGGGTCCGGGCGTCTATGACGAGCTGGGTTATTACGAGCGCTGGATCGCTTCGATATCGAATATGCTGATCGAGAAGGGCGTGATCTCGATCGAAGAGCTGGGCCGTAAGATGGCCGAGGTCGAAGCACGGCACGAAGCCGAACGCGCGAAGGGCACGAAATCATGAGCGGCGCGCGCTTTTCCATGGATTCACCGGTGCGCATCCGCCGCGCCTGGCCGCCGGGGCATGTGCGCGCACCCTGGTACCTGCGCGGATGCGCCGGTGTCGTCTGCCGTGTCGTCGGCGAATTCGGCAACCCCGAGGAAATGGCCTATGGCCGCAATGACGGGCCCAAGCTGATGCTGTATCGCGTGCGGTTCCGCCAGGTCGACGTCTGGCCCGACTATGGCGGCCCGCCACGGGACACGCTGGAAGTGGAAATATATGAAAACTGGCTGGAAGAAGCCGGGGCGGAGGCGGCATGAGCGATTCGCACGGACATTCCCATCCGCATGGCCAGCCCCATCCGTTCCAGCCGGATATCGAGGATTCGGCCCTGACCCATTACCAGAAGCTGGAGCTGGCGGTCGGCGAATTGCTGATGGAAAAGGGCATTTTCACCGGCGATGATTTCCGCCGCGCGCTCGAAGACATCGATTCGCGCAACTCCGGCGATGGCGCAAGGGTCGTGGTCCGCGCCTGGGTCGACCCGGCGTTCAAGGAACGGCTGCTCGCCGATACCAACGCGGCGGCCGGCGAGGTGGGCGTGGACGCCGGTGCCATTCCGGTCACGACGGTGGAAAACACGCCGGAAACCCACAACGTCATCGTCTGCACGCTCTGTTCCTGTTACCCGCGGATGCTGCTCGGCCTGCCGCCGGACTGGTACAAGTCGCGCGCCTATCGCAGCCGCGTGGTCAGGGAACCGCGCCCGGTGCTGGCCGAATTCGGCACAACGATCCCCGACGACGTCGAAGTCAAGGTGCATGACAGCACCGCCGAGCTTCGCTACCTGGTGCTGCCGATGCGGCCCGAGGGAACCGACGGCATGAGCGAGGAAGACCTGGCGAAGCTGGTGACCCGCGACTGCATGGTCGGCGTGACGCTGCCCGACAAGTCAGCCGATTGATTCCCAATACCCGATGAGCGAGGCCGATCTGATATCGGGCGGCTATATCGGCCTGTTCCTGACCGCTTTCCTGGCCGCCACATTGCTGCCGCTGTCTTCGGAGGCGGTGTTGGCGGCACTGGGCGCTGCCGATGGTTTCGATGCCGCCCTGCTCTTCGCCGTCGCAACCCTGGGCAATACGCTGGGCGCGGTGGTGAATTGGGCATTGGGGCGGTTCTGCCTGCGCTGGGCCGACCGGCGCTGGTTTCCGTTCTCGGCGGATCAATTGGCCCGGGCCGGCGAACGTTTTCGCAATTACGGCCTGTGGTCGCTGCTGTTGGCCTGGGTGCCCGTCGTCGGCGATCCGCTGACCTTTGCCGCCGGCGTCATGCGCGTGCGGTTTATGCCCTTCGTTCTGCTCGTCGGGTTGGGAAAGGCGGCGCGCTATGCCGCGGTGTTGACGGTAGCGCGGGGCATCTTCGGCGCTTAATCAGATTCCAGCAGATCGCCCGCCTCAATCCAGTGAATGCGGCCGAAGCCGGCGACCAGGTGAGCCCGAACCGGGCGCACGCGGAACAAATGAAAATCCCCGAATCCCGCGTAGGTATCCGCCGACGGGTGGCGGTCCAGGTAGGCATCCATGAGGCTGCTGTCCTCGACCTGTTCGGCTTCGCCCTGCAGGGTAACGCGCGGGCCGGTCAGCGGATCGTCGAGCCCGCCGGTCCCGTCATACAGCAGCGACACCCGGGCGTCGGCCCGGATATTGCGCGTATGGTCGGCAAGGTCCGAGATCAGCAACAGCGGATTTCCCGGCCCGTCGCAGGCCGCCAATACCAGTGACGCGTAGGGCCAGCGGCCGTCAACGCCACCCTTGCCCTTCACGGCGGTGGTGGCGAGCGTGACGCGTTCGGCGGCGCGGATCATCCGCCGGCACAGAATAGCCGGGGCAATCTCATCCGTCATGCCGGCGCCTGGTCTCCTGATTTTCCGGCGAAGCGGTCGTGGCAATAGCCCGCGACGGCGCCAAGCGTGATCCAGAACAGGGCCATCGAGCCCAACGATACGCCGACGAACAGGGCGGCCAGTTCGGCCGGTAATGTGCCGCCCTGGACCTCGGCATGCGGTGCACCCGCGAAATGAGGAACAAGGATCAACAGGACACCCGCGCCCTTCCAGATGCGT
>CAXMQC010000268.1:0-2886 GCA_964195285.1 Akkermansiaceae bacterium | reverse complement strand
GGCGCCGGATCCCGTGGCCTGCCAAGCGGCCTCCGCCGCTCGACGCAGCAACGCTTCCGCATCGGGCAACGCCCCGGCCCAGGCATCCGACGAGCACCCTATTTCTATGACAAGACCGCCCTTCATTTGGCGCCGTCTTTCTGGCCGTCACGTTTGCCATAGGCCTGGATTATACGGGTCACTAACCGGTGGCGCACCACGTCGGACTGGGTGAATTCGACAAACTCGATGCCCTTCACGCCGGCCAGCGTATCCAGCGCGTCGGCCAGGCCCGACCGTTGGCCCCCCGGCAGGTCAACCTGCGTCAGATCGCCGGTTACGACCATGCGGCTGTTCTCGCCGATGCGGGTCAACGCCATTTTCATCTGCACCGGCGTGGTGTTCTGCGCTTCGTCAAGAATGACAAATGCGTTGGACAGCGTGCGGCCGCGCATAAAGGCCAGCGGCGCTATTTCGATTTCGCCGGTTTCCAGCTTTTTCACCACCTGCTCCGCCGGCAGCGCGTCGTACAACGCATCATACAGCGGCTGCATGTAGGGATCGACCTTCTCACGAAAGTCGCCAGGCAGGAAACCCAGGCGCTCGCCCGCCTCGACCGCGGGGCGCGACAACACGATGCGGTCGACCCGGCCGGCGGTCATCATCGCCACCGCGGCGCAGACCGCCAGATAGGTTTTACCGGTGCCCGCGGGGCCGGTGGCGAAGACCATCTCGTGTTCCTGGATGGTCCGCATGTAGTGCGCCTGGTTCGGCGAGCGCGCGACGATGCGCTTGCGGCGGGTTTGAATGAAGGGTTCGGGGCCCATCGCCAAATCGCCATCGGGCTTTTCCGCCATGCGCACTGCCGCATCCACTTCCGCCTGGTCCACATTGTGGCCGCCCCCGGCTGAACGATAAAGCCGGTCCAGCGCATCGCGCGCGGTTTCAACCGCCTCCATCGGGCCCGAAATCGTTACCTGGTTGCCCCGGTTGTTCAGCGATATGCCCAGCCGCTGTTCTATGCGCGCCAGATTCCGGCCATGTTCGCCGAACACCGCCGGCAGCAGCCGGTTGTCGTCGAATTCGACCTGGATCGATACCGGGTCTAGGGATTTTGCCGTCGTGGTCACGCGCAGACTCTTTCCGCCGGGGTTTTGCTGTCGCCGTCGGTCACTGCGATCTGGCCGCGCAGACTGTGCGCCCCGACCTCGACGATCCGGCATTCGGCCATCCGGCCGATCAGCGATTCCGGCGCCTCGACCACAACCGCCTGCATCCAGGGCGATCGGCCGGCCACCTGGCCCGGCTTACGACCCGTTTTTTCGAACAATACCGGGAAAACGGCGTTCAGCTTCGTACGATGGAAGGCGGTTTCCTGCTCACCCAGCAACTGCTGCAGCCCCGCAAGCCGCTCTGTACTGACGCTGTCCGGGATCTGGTCCTCCATCGTGGCCGCCGGAGTACCCGGCCGGGCGCTGTATTTGAAGGAATAGGCGCCGGCATAGCCGACCTCGTTGACCAGCCGCAACGTCGCCGCGAAGTCCGCCTTGGTCTCACCCGGGAAACCGATGATGAAATCGGAGCTGAGGGCCAGGTCCGGCCGTGCGGTGCGCAGCCGTTCGACGATGCGCAGATAATCACCCGCGGTATGCTGGCGGTTCATCGCGGCGAGGATGCGGTCGCTGCCCGACTGCACCGGCAAGTGCAGATAGGGCATCAGCTTGTCCACCGTGCCATGGGCTTCGATCAGTTCGCTATCCATGTCGCGCGGATGGCTGGTGGTGTAACGGATGCGGTCAAGTCCGTCGATTTCCGCCAGATGGCGGATCAATCGGCCCAACCGCCAGTCCCTGCCACTCGGGCCCGCGCCATGCCAGCCATTGACGTTCTGACCCAATAGCGTGATTTCGCGCGCGCCGGCCGCCACCAGTTTGCGGGCTTCCGCCTCGATGGCGGCGGCGTCGCGGGAGTATTCCGAGCCGCGTGTATAGGGCACCACGCAGAACGTGCAGAACCGGTCGCAGCCCTCCTGGACCGACAAAAAGGCGGAGGTCGTTTGCGGCCCGTCATGGTCCGGCAAATGGTCGAATTTCGCTTCGACGGGGAATTCGACATCCAGCACCGCACCGCCGGCGCGGCTGGCCTGGGCGACCATTTCCGGCAGGCGGTGATAGGTCTGCGGTCCGAATACCATGTCCACATAGGGCGCGCGGGCCAGAATCTCCTCGCCCTCCGCCTGCGCCACGCAACCTGCAACCGCGATCGTCATGCGGCCGCCGCCGCTTTCCTTCGCGTCCTTCAGGCGGCGCAGCCGGCCCAGTTCCGAATAGACCTTCTCGGCCGCCTTCTCGCGGATATGGCAGGTATTCAGGATCACCATATCAGCGCCGACCGGCGACTCCGCCGGGGCATAGCCGAGCGGCTGCAGCACGTCCGCCATGCGAGCGGAATCGTACACATTCATCTGGCAGCCATATGTCTTGATGAAGAGCTTTTTCGCCAAGGTCTACTTCCCCGGCGCGCTAGGCAAGGGGCGCGGTTTCATTCGCAGGGTCGAACCCATCCAGTCATTTCGTCCAAAACCTCACCAATCGGGCAGTGTGGGTATATCCATGCCCCAAATGTAGTTTTATTCGCCAATTTCAACAGGCCGATGTAAAAATCCCGTTAAAACAGACTATCACCGCTTTCCTCAGCCAATCAAGGCGCGCCTTTCCGCTACTCTGGTCGGCCGTTCTATACCATGGGCCACTATCGATGATCCCCGGTATTACTTTTCGTCAATTTTCACGCCATACAGCTCCATGCGGTGGTCGACCAGCTTGAAGCCCAGCTTGCGCGCCACTTCTTCCTGCAAACGTTCGATTTCCGCATTGTGGAACTCGATGACCGCGCCGCTATCAATAT
>CAXMQC010000267.1:0-2883 GCA_964195285.1 Akkermansiaceae bacterium | reverse complement strand
ATGGCGCGCCAAAACCGCCAAGGAACGCGCCGACATCATCCGCCGCTGGTTTACCCTGATGCTGGAAAACCAGGACGACCTGGGACTGCTGATGACGTCCGAGCAGGGCAAACCGCTGCCTGAGGCGAAGGGTGAGGTCGCCTATGCGGCCTCGTTCCTGGAGTGGTTCGCCGAGGAAGGCCGGCGCGCCTATGGCGAAGTCATACCGCCGCACATGGCCGACCGCCGTATCGTCGTGATCAAGGAACCGATCGGCGTCTGCGCGGCGATAACGCCATGGAACTTCCCGGCGGCGATGATTACCCGCAAGGCCGGCCCGGCGCTGGCCGCCGGTTGCCCGATGGTGGTCAAACCCGCCAGCGCGACGCCCTTTTCAGCGTTGGCCCTGGCTGAGTTGGCCGAGCGCGCGGGCATCCCGAAGGGCGTATTCAGTGTCGTGACCGGCAGCGCCTCGGCGATCGGTGGCGAGATGACCTCCAACCCGATCGTCCGCAAACTTACCTTCACCGGCTCCACCGAAATCGGCAAGCATCTGATGGAACAATGCGCCGGAACGGTGAAAAAGGTCAGCATGGAACTTGGCGGCAACGCGCCGTTCATCGTGTTCGACGACGCCGATCTCGACGCGGCCGTGGAAGGGGCGATGGTTTCGAAATACCGTAATGCCGGCCAGACCTGCGTCTGCGCCAACCGTCTGCTGGTGCAGGATGGCATCTACGACGCCTTTGCCGCGAAGCTGACCGAGGCGGTGACCGGCCTGAAGGTCGGCAGCGGCATCGACGAGGGGGTCAGTCAGGGCCCGCTGATCGACATGGCCGCGGTCGAGAAGGTCGAGGAGCATATCGAGGACGCGTTGTCGAAGGGCGCGCGCGTCATGGTCGGCGGTGGCCGGCACGAGCTTGGCCATTCCTTCTTCCAACCGACCATCCTGGCCGATGTGGACACCAGTATGAAAGTGACCAAGGAGGAGACCTTCGGTCCGCTGGCCCCGTTGTTCCGCTTCAAGACCGAAGAGGAAGCCGTGGAGATGGCCAACGACACCGAATTTGGTCTGGCCGCCTATTTCTACAGCCGCGACATGGGCCGGGTCTGGCGCGTGTCCGAGGGCCTCGAATACGGCATCGTCGGCGCCAATGTCGGTATCATCTCGACCGAGGTGGCGCCTTTCGGCGGCGTCAAGGAATCCGGGATCGGCAGGGAAGGGGCCCATCACGGTCTCGATGAGTTCATGGAGGTCAAATATATCTGTATGGGCGGCGTGAACTAAGCCTAAGCGGAGCCATTGCGTGAACTCCGCCGCTGTTGATTACGAATCTGCCGGCTCGACGGCGGTCGTTTGTGTGCGCGACCTGGTCTATGACTATCCGACGGCACGCGCGTTGTTCGGAATTACCTTCGATATCGAACCTGGCAGCATCACCGCCCTGGTCGGCCCCAACGGGGCCGGCAAGACCACATTGCTGCGCTGCCTGGCGGCGCTGGAAACACCCTATTCCGGTAGCGTTATCGTCGATGGGCTGGACGTCGAGGAACATCCGCGTGACGTGCACAAGCAGATGGGGTTCCTGCAGGATTTCTTCGGTCTTTATGACGAACTATCGGTCCGGCAATGTCTGGAACATCATGCCGCCGCCCATGGCGTTCCTCGGGATGAGAGGCCCGCGGCGATAGAACAGACAGCCCAGCGGTTGGGGCTTGCCGATCGGCTGGGCCAAAGGTCCGGCGCCCTGTCACGTGGATTACGGCAACGGCTGGCCATCGCACAGGCGATCATCCACAGGCCAAACCTGCTGTTGCTGGACGAGCCGGCCTCGGGGCTGGACCCCGAGGCACGGCAGGATCTTTCGAACCTGTTGGTAACGCTGCGCGATGAAGGCATGACGCTGGTCGTATCCTCTCATATCCTGGCCGAATTGCAGGACTATTCCACCCATATGATGATCATGCAGGACGGGCGGCTGGCCGAGAACAGCGCCATCGGGGCGTACGAACGGCCCGGCGCGGTGCGGCTTCGGGTGGTGCTCGGCGAGGCCAATGACGGATTGGCCGGTGCGCTCGACGGTGCGCCGGGTGTGTCGGCGGTAACTGTCGACGGGGCCGCCGCCTCGTTCGATTTCGCGGGCGATGACGCGGCACGCGCCGGCCTGTTACGCGGCCTGGTCGAGGCGGGTCTGCCGGTGACCGCTTTCCAGAGCGAAAAGCGCAGCATGCAAGACGTGTATCTGGACCGGTTGAAAAAGGACCGCCCCGGCCGCCGAGAGGGCGAGACGTGAACCCGGAATTTCATCGCAACCTGCTGCTCGAGCTGACGCTGCATCGGCTTGTCGCCATGCCGTTGATATTGCTTTTGCTTTATGGTGCAACAAGTCTGGTCAGTGACAGCGAATCCATTTCGTATATTGCGGGCCTCGTCACGATGATCCTCCTGGTGGCCTGGGGCAGCAGGCTTGCAGCCGACAGTATATTGGGCGAGGTGGCGGGGCGGACCTGGGACTCGCAGCGGATGTCGGCGCTGGGACCCTGGTCGATGAGTTGGGGAAAATTGCTCGGTAGTACTATTTTCGTCTGGTATGGCGCGGCGCTGAGCATACTGGCCATGATTTTTGGCCATAATCCGAACCTGTTTGACATACTGAATTTGCTGACTGCGGGGCTGTTTGCCCAAGCCCTGGCGTTCTTCGCCAGTCTGGTCATACAGCGTCAGCGGCCGGAACGATTGCGGTTCCATGTCACGCAGGCACAGCTGGCCGGTATTATCGGGAGCATATTTCTCTGGAAACTTCTGTCGGCCAGCGGCATGAATGTCGTGTGGTACGGGTCCGCTTCCGGCATAGTCGAATTCGGTATTGTTTCCAGTCTGGTCTTTGTTGCCTGGTGCTGCTT
>CAXMQC010000266.1:0-3078 GCA_964195285.1 Akkermansiaceae bacterium | reverse complement strand
CGCCGCCGGCTGTATCGCGGCGATTACCGGATCGGCCTGGCTGGCGCTGATGGCCGGCATCGCGGTGTCGGTGTCCCTGGCCGCCATCCACGCCTTTGCCTGCGTTACCCACCGCGGCAACCAGGTGGTCAGCGCGGTTGCCATCAATTTTATGGTATCGGGCCTTACCGTGGTATTGGGCAACGCCTGGTTCGGCCAGGGCGGGCAGACACCCAGCCTTCTCGCCGATGCCCGCTTCATGCCGATTACCCTGCCGCTCGCCGATTCGATCGGTTCGGTGCCGGTATTGGGGCCGCTCTATGCCGAGTTGATCAGCGGTCATAACCTGTTGGTCTATGCAGCACTGGCTGCGGTGCCGCTCACCTGGTGGGTGGTCTACAGCACGCGATTCGGTCTGCGCCTGCGCGCGGTTGGCGAAAATCCGCATGCGGTGGATACCGCCGGAATATCCGTCACCTGGCTGCGCTATCGAGCAATCCTGATCGGCGGTATTCTGGTCGGGTTCGGCGGGACCTACCTGTCGATTGCCCAAAACGCCGCGTTCGGCCGCGAGATGTCGGCGGGGCAGGGCTATATTGCGCTTGCGGCCATGATATTCGGCAAATGGCGGCCCTGGCAGGCAATGTTCGCCTGCCTCATGTTCGGGTTCCTGGGTGCGGTTACGATTCGGCTGCAAGGTGTTGATATTCCAGGAATTGGAGAGATACCGGTTCAGTTCATCCAAGCGCTGCCCTATGTGCTGACCGTGGTGCTGCTGGCTGGCTTTATCGGCACGGCAATGGCACCGCGAGCCATCGGCGTGCCCTATGTGAAAGAACGGTAAGCATGGACAAGGCAATGTTCGAACTGGCGCGCCAGTCAATGGCAAAGGCCCACGCGCCCTATTCCGAATTCCATGTCGGCGCCGTGGTGAAGGGCGCGAACGGCAGACTCTATGCCGGCTGTAATGTAGAGAACGCCGCCTATCCAGAAGGCTGGTGCGCCGAGGCCTCGGCCATCGCCGCGATGGTCATGGACGGCGAGGCGAGGATCGCCGAAGTGATGGTCATGGGCGCCGGCGAGGCTCAGGTTACACCCTGCGGCGGTTGCCGTCAGCGCATCCGTGAGTTTGCCAGCGACGAGACGCCGATCCATATCTGTTCGCCGGAAAAGTTGCGCCGCACGGTCACGTTGGGCGAGTTGCTGCCGTTCTCTTTCGGGCCGGAGAATCTGCCGTGAGCACCGACCAGGATATCGCCGGCAATGTGGCGCATTTGGACGATCGCTCGGGCGGGCTGAAACCCCGCGTCGGCATTGTGTTGGGGTCCGGGCTCGGACCGGTCGCCGACGACGTCGCGGATGCGACGATCGTCCCCTATGGAGACCTGTAAGGTTTGCCGGCGCCGGGCGTCGGTGGGCATGTCGGGCGCATGCTGCTGGGCATCGTTTCCGGCACGCCTGTGGCAGTGCTGCATGGCCGGGCGCATTATTACGAATCGGGCCGGGCGGACGCCATGAAGGGACCGGTATCCACCTTGGCCGCGCTTGGCTGCGAGGCGCTGATCCTGACCAATGCGGCCGGTAGCCTGCGTGAAGAGGTGGGGCCGGGTTCTGTGATGGCGATCAGCGACCATATTGCCCTGACTGGCGTCTCGCCGCTGTTCGGCGAGCCCGGCGACGGCAAGTTCGTCAATATGGTGGACGCCTACGATCCTGCCTTGCGAACGCGCCTGCATGAGACCGCTTCGGCGATCGGGTTGACCCTGCATGACGGCGTCTATGCCTGGTTCTGCGGCCCGCATTTCGAAACGCCGGCGGAAATCCGCGCGGCCCGGGTGCTTGGCGCGGACGCCGTGGGCATGTCCACAGCGCCCGAATGTATCCTGGCACGCCATGCGGGGATGCGTGTCGCCGCCATGTCGATCGTCACCAACCTGGCCGCCGGCATGGACGATACAGGGTTGAGCCACGACCAGACCTTAGCGGTAGCCGCGACGGCGGCCGGCGATGTTCGAAAATTGCTGCTGGCCTTCCTGAAGGACTGGCCGGTATGAGCTTTCTGCCTCAGGAAATCATCCGCCGCAAACGCGACGGTGAAACGCTGACGGTCGACGAAATCGCCTTCATGACCCATGGCATTACCGACGGGTCGATTTCGGATGGCCAGGTGGCGGCATTCGCGATGGCTGTATTTTTTCGCGGCATGACGATGGACGAGCGGGTGGCGTTGACGCGTTGCATGGTCGAGTCCGGCGAAACCCTTGCCTGGGAGGATGTCGCCGGCGACGCGCCGGTGCTGGAGAAGCATTCAACCGGCGGCGTCGGCGACAAGGTCAGCCTGATACTGGCGCCGATCGTTGCCGCCTGCGGCGCCAGGGTGCCGTTGATCTCCGGAAGAGGGCTGGGCCATACCGGCGGCACACTGGACAAGATGGATTCGATCCCCGGCTATAATACAACGCCCGATATCGCGGGCTTTCTGCGCTGTGTCGCCGAGGCCGGCTGCGCCATCATCGGCCAGACCGGCGACCTCGTGCCGGCCGACCGGCGGCTCTACGGTATCCGCGATGTCACCGCAACGGTTGAATCGATCCCGCTGATTACCGCGTCGATCCTGTCCAAGAAACTGGCGGCGAGCCCGGACGGGCTGGTAATGGACGTGAAGACCGGCAACGGCGCCTTTGCCGCCGAGCTATCGATGGCGCGCGAACTGGCGGAAAGCATTGTCGCGGTCGCCAATAGGGCGGGGCTGAAGACCACCGCACTGATTACCGATATGAACCAGGTGCTGGGCCGTTCGGTGGGCAACGCGGTGGAGGTGGGGGAAACCGTGGCCTTCTTGAAAGACGGGGAGGGCAGGGATGCACGCCTCGACGAAATTGTCATGACGTTGGCCGGCGAGATGCTTGCGATCGGCGGTATCGCTGCGAACGCCGAGGCTGGTCGCGCCATGGCCGGGGACCTGCTGGCGAATGGGCACGCGGCGGAAGCTTTCCAGCGCATGGTCACCTCCTTGGGCGGGCCAGCCGATTTCATCGATCGTAGCGAGGCATATCTGCCGGCCGCACCGGTCACCATGGCCTGCTTGCCCGAGGCACC
>CAXMQC010000265.1:0-10597 GCA_964195285.1 Akkermansiaceae bacterium | reverse complement strand
CGCATTTCTGGCTGAAGATCTGAGAAACAGCGGTATCCTGGGTGTTGCGAACGGTTTGCGCGAGGCAGGCGGCGCCATTGACTGGAAAATTAAAGTTTTCGACGCGCAAGGCGACGAGGCCGGACGCGCGAGTACGATTCGAATGGCGGCTTCAATTATGCCGGACGCGGTCGTGCTGGGTGGCATGGATGGCGTAAAAATGGCGCCGCATCTCAAATCGTCATTCAAGGACGGGGTGCCGATTGTAGGCTGGCATTCGAGCCCCACTCCCGGCGCGATCGCGGGAACACCCGTTGCGGCAAACGTGACAACTGACGCCAGGGAAGTCGCCCGGGTCGCCGCTTATCTGGCTGTTCTGGAATCCAAGGGCAAGGCAGGGGTTGTGATATTCACCGATTCCAATTTTGAAATTGCCATGCGGAAAGCCCGGGTCATGCAAGATACGATCAAGTCCTGCGAAAAGTGCAAAGTCCTGGCGGTGAAGGATATCGCGCTGTCCAGCACGGCCCATACAATGGCAAAAGTGACGCAAGATCTGTTGGCGGAATTCGACGCAGAATGGACCCATTCTCTTGGCATTAACGATCTATATTTCGACCATTCCGCGACACCGTTGAGCTTGGCGGGAATCCCGCCGGAAGGTGGAATTTCCAGCATTTCGGCCGGCGACGGAAGCCCATCGGCGTTCCGGCGGATCAGGCACCGCAGTTACCAGACGGCGACCGTGGCGGAACCATTGAACCTTCAGGGCTGGCAATTGGTGGATGAAATCAACCGCCTGCTGGCGGGCGAACAGCCTACACATTACACGCCCGGCGTTCATATTGTTACTTCTGAAAATATCAAGTTTGATGGTGGCGACGAGAATTTGTTTGACCCGGAAAATGGCTACCGTGAATATTTTAAGAAAATCTGGTTGCAATAACAGGGCATATCATCCTCGGCGTTATTCGGTGTATTTGGGAATATGAGATTTTTTGGAACCATACGGGCGAAGCTATATATTGCTTTCGCTGTATTCGCCGCCTTGGCGATGGCCGGGACGGCCACCCTGATGTCTACCCACGAGGCGGTATTCGGTGTCGTTCGCGACGTTATCCATGAACAATTCACCTCGGTAATAACCAGCGACGTGATCGCCCGAGACGCGCTCCGGCTACAGTTTCTGTCGCAGCGTTTATTGAGCGCGGAAAATACCGAAGATTTGCAGTCCATCCAGACCGAAGTCGCAGACATTTTGTTGCGGCTCGATGATGGCGCCAATCTGATTACCGGCGGCCTTGATAGCTCGACCATGATCGATGTCCACAATCAGGTTCAGAGGATCAGCTCCAGCATCGGGATCGTTTTCCAGAACAAAATGGCGATTCTGCGTGAAACAGACAGATTAAAGCGCAGTCTCGGTGACCTAACTGAATCCGCAATCGTAATAATCGATCATCTTGGCGAAAACCCCGGCCCTGAAACGGATGCTGGATTGGCCGCGCTTCGGGATTTTCTGAGAGTGGCCTCGATCATAGACGTCCTGTTGGAGAAAACGCCTCTTGCCATCGATATTGAGATTATTGGTCCCCAGTATGAATATCTCAAAATTCTTCAAGATCAGGCCCTTACACAGATTCCTCTGGACAATTCATCTGAGGCGTATGGCGAAAATACACGTCTCTTTCTCGACAGTTTCCCCGATCCAATTACCACATTCCAACGACTGCAACACCGTGTCGACCGGCAGCTTACAGTCGAATATATTGCACGCGAACTTGATGATGCCACCGATGCCTTGGGTGCCACCATCTCCACCATGATGGACAGGCGGCTTTTGGCTACAGCCGACGCCGAAGCCGCCATTGTGGACCACCAACGGCGCGGAAATCAGCTTGCGATTTCTTTTGCGGTGCTGACGGTCATTATCGCTTTGCTGTTGGCCATTGTTATCGTCAGCAAGGGGATCATCGCTCGCCTTGCCCATGTCAGCCATGCCATGCGCAGTTACAGCGCCGGGCAAGGGGAGCCGAAAGTGCCCGTCGGCGGTAACGACGAAATCAGTGAAATGGCTCGCATTCTCGAAGGCTTGCTGCGTAATACCGATGAACTGGCGGTGACAAAGGAACGGCTCGAAGCAGCCATTATCGAGGCTCGAGCTGCGAATGCCGCTAAAAACAACTTCCTGGCACATGTCAGTCACGAATTGCGAACGCCCTTGAACGCAATTGTCGGTTTTGCCGGCATGATGCGCAGCGAAGCACTTGGTCCCATAGCCAATGATTACTATCGCGACTATGCCGGTGATATCGAGGACGCCGGCAGTCACCTGTCTTTGCTGATCAACGATATTCTTGATATTTCAAGAATCGAATTGAACGAGCTTGCTCTTCATGAAGAAGAAACGCAGATCGACAATCTCATTGCGGAGGTGGCGCAAATGCTTCACCTCCATGCCAAAGAAGTTGGCATTGGCATCAATATAGATCAGGTCGAATCTGCAGTATTCCTCATGGTGGATTCTCAACGAATTAAGCAGGTTCTGATCAACATACTTTTCAATGCGATAAAATTCTCGCCAGCGAATTCGACGATATCCGTAGCGGCGAAACTGACCCCGGACGGTCGATTTCAGATAACCGTTGCCGACCAGGGCGTCGGCATCCCCACGGAACATATTGAAACGATCATGCAGCCATTCGGCCAGATCAAAAATGCCTACATTGTGGGAGAAAAAGGGGTGGGTGTGGGGCTCGGGTTGCCTCTATCAAAATCCTTGATGGCGTTGCATGACGGTCGGCTTTTCATCAAGAGTGAAGTCGGTTTGGGCACCAGCGTTAGTATTGATTTCCCGCCGGATCGGGTTTTGAATCCACCAAAAAAGGCGTTGTCATGGTGATTGAAACGGTGGCAATTTCCAGGCCATTGGCCGCCAGCGCATATGAAAAAGCAAAGGCCTCGCTCATGCTTGTCGCGCGCCGGGCATCAATTGTTTGCTGCGTGCTCGCCGTTATGTCGGGCGCGAACCGTGCCGCCGCCGAGGATGAAACACTAAAAGTTTCCTATAATTCCGATTGGCCGCCTTACTCGGCGAGCAAGGACGAAAACGTGCATGGCATACTCCCGGCCCTGGTCGAGGCGATTATCGTTGAACGGCTGAAGATCCCTGTTCGGCATTCTGGCGCGCCGTGGTCGCGGGCGCAGTTTTATGTTCTCAACGGCACTGCGGATGCGATGGTGACAGTCGCGACCGAGGAGCGGCTCGAGTTCAGCCTCGCCGGGCAGGAAGTAATTTATCAATTCCGGATGCAGCCCATCGTTCGCAAAGGCTCTCTCGCCGACATCAATATAACCGCAACACCGAGCGTCGATACCCTGCGCACTCTTCGGGTTTGCGACATGCTTTCAAATGGATGGGCGCAAAGATTTTTTGGCAAATATGGCATCGAGATCATTACCGCCGAAAGCGCGGCTGGATGTCTGAAGCTGATCGCCGCCGACCGTGCCGACGTATTGGTGCAGCCTTCCGCTATCGCCTACAAGCTGATCGGCGACCTTGAGATCGAAAATAAAATGAGGGTGTTGCCTCATGTTTTTGGCTCGATGGAATTCAAAATTCTCGTTTCAAAGAAATCGAAATTCGGTCAAGGCTTATTGCATCGTCTCGATGAGGTCATCGCGGGTATGAAAGCGGACGGCTCCTACGAAGCTCTGATAAACCGCCTCAATCATGGTGTTGAGAGCAAAAAATAAAATCGCTTCTTCGACCGCTCCATTGCCAGACGGCACCACCTGATCGTCTTTGGCCACCGGCCGGACGCTTAAGCGGACCATCCCCTGCCCACGATCGACGCGATGGCGGCGGCGGCCAGCCGTGCTTCCGGCGGGTCGGCCCGCGATGTCAACACGACCGGCACTTTCGCTCCCATGACGACGCCGGCGGCGGTGGCGCTCATGAAATAAACCATCTGTTTGAACAGGAAATTTCCGGCCTCGAGATTTGGCACAACCAGTATGTCGGCCTGGCCGGCAACCGGGCTGTCGATACCCTTGATACGCGCGGCTTCAGGCGACACCGCAATATCGAAACCGAACGGCCCGTCGACGACTGCGCCCTTCACCGCACCATTATTGGCCAGACCCACCACTTCCGCGGCTTCTATGCTGGACGGCATCGACGGATTGGCGGTCTCGGCGCCCGACAGCATCGCGACCTTCGGCACCGTCATGCCCAGTTTTTGAGCCAGTTCAACGACGTTCAACACGATATCCAGCTTTTCCCCGACATTTGGCTGGATGTTTATCGCGGCGTCGGTGATGTAAATGACGCTGTCGCGCCCGGGCAAGGTCATGTGAAATATATGGCTGACACGCCGATCGGTCCTCAGACCCGCGCTACGTGTCAGGATCGCACGCATCAGCGCATCAGTATGGACATGTCCCTTCATCAGCGCCGCAACCTCGCCGCCGCGCGCCAACGCTGCCGCGGCCTCCGACGCAGGCGCCTCGCCGACCGCCGGGACCAGGCGGCACCGGGAAATATCCCAGCCGGATTGGCGCGCGATTTCCGTGATCTCATCCGTCTCGCCAACCAGGACGGGTTCGATAAATCCCGCCTCGGTTGCGCGTCTGGCGCTATCCATAACCAAGGGATGGCCGGCGCCGGCCACGGCCATGGGCAAGGGCGGCAACCCCGCCGCCTGATCGGCCAAATACGACGGAAACTCGAAAGGGGTCTTACTTAGCATCGTAATATCATCGCTATTTCGAACTAGCCAAACGCTGCCCGAGCCAGACCGGCCACGGCCAGGAACACCAGCAGCACCAGGGTGAAGCGCCGGTAGGAATCGGGGACCGCACGCGCGAACTTCCGGCCGCCGATCGCCACGCCAGCGAACAGCGGCGGCAGGAACAATGCGACCCGCCAGAGGCTCTCGGCGCCAAGCAGCCCAAATGCACCAGTCACAGCCGCGCCGTAAAGCCCCATCAACATCAGATAGAGCGTCAACACGGCGCGTGTCGTGGCCGCCGGGATCGAGCCAGCCAGCAGATACACGACCACCGGCAGGCCGCCGACTGCGGCGGCGCCGAACATTCCGCCCGAGACCACGCCCGTTGCGCCATGCGCCGCCATGCCCGGCGTGCGGCTGAATACGATGCCCCGCCACACCATCAGGCTGGCAGCGAGCACCAGCAGCGAAATCAGGCCCCGCATCGCGGCATCCGGCAGGCTGGCGAGCAGCCAGGCGCCAGCGGGAACCGCGGGAACCGCGCCGGCCATAAGACCACCCAAAATCTTCCAGTCCAGGTCATGGCGCACCGCCGGCAGCATGCGCAGGCTGGCGACTGCTTCCATCATCAGCGTCATCGGCACGATTTCCGCCGGCGGCAGCACCAGCGAGATACTGCTGACGACCAGCGCGGACAATCCGAAACCGCTGAAGCCGCGAATTACCGCAGCCGCGAACACCGCCGCCATGCAGAATAGCAGCGACAGCATATCCAAGCCGGTTACCGTGGTAAGCCACGTCATTATTTTCGATCCGGTTCCAGTGGTTTGAATCAGGCGTGAATTGTAACCGTTCCCGAGACCGGGTCGACCGTAACCGCGTCGCCAGTCTTTAGCGCCTCAGTGATATCGGTCTCGAACCGGTCCATAAAGGGCAAATTAGCCAGAGCCGCGCCTTGTGCCATGATGGGGTTTGCGGTGTTCAACAGCAGTGCCGCCGGCGCCATGCCGCGCGACTTCATCTCGTACAGCATCCAGGCCGTCGCGACGCCGCCCTTGGCGGTGTTCAGCACAAGAACCCTGCCGACATAGGACTCGCCGCACAGCTTGTGCGCGGGCCGCGAGAACACGCCCTCGATGCGGTCCAGATCGTAGCGGGCGCTGAAATCGTCGCTGGCGACCAGCGCCGAGGCGGTGACCGGCGACCCTATTCCGACATGCGCCTTTATGATTCGCTCACTCATGGCGTCATCCGTCCCGCGCAGGCGGCGTCGATGCATTTATCCATCGGCGCCAGCACGGGTTCATAACCGTAACCCGCAATGATGTTGACCAGCTTGGCGGAGTTGGAAAGCAGCCGCTTCCATCCGTTGGCCTCGCCAATCTCGCGCGCATACATCTGATAGAAGCAGACGCCCTTCAGCACAATGCCGCCGGCCTCTTCGATCATGGCGGTCAGCCCCAGGCGATCGCAGGCAAACTTGATCTCGGGCGAGGTTGCGGCGATCAAAGTGGTCTGGTCGCTTATCTTGCGACCCTTCAACAGCTCAGCCAGTTGCTGCATCTCCACCAGCGACTGCTGGGGCGCCGCGAACACCACGACATCCACGCCATCCTCATGCAAACCGAAACCGTCATAGAAGGCGTCGATATCGGCGCGGCCGATGAAGGTCGGTTCGGGCATGGGGCCATCGAACACGTCGCCCAAATCATGCGCCTCTGGCGTCACGCCGATCATATGAAAAAGTGGCACTGAGCCATAGCTGGCCAGCGCCGCGCCGAAATGCTTGAGCTCGTCGGACGTCGGCGAACCTTCGATACCCTCCAATACCGGGACCGTCCAGTAGGAGCCCGTGGCCCGACCGACAACACCGCCCAACGCACCCCAGTCGCTGAGCGTTTTCGGCCGGTCCCTGACAACGAAGCGGTGGGATCCCTTGCGACCCCGGTCCAGATGGGCGCCGTAACGCGGCGTGCGCCCTGTTAGCGCGGCAGCCAGCGCCGACGGCCCGCCCTCGAAGTTGCTGCGCGCGCCGCAGACGGAATTGGCATAGATAGTCGAGCCCGTGTCCCCGTAGGCGACATGCTCGCCAAAGGCCGGCGGGAGGATGGTCTGGTAGTTGATGCAGGTGTCCGTCATCAGGAAACCCATCGCCGTGAAGGCTTCGATGGCGCGCTGTTCCAGTGCCACCCATGATTCCTGCTGGCCTAGCCGTTTGTAGGCGTCGAAATCGACACCGCGCGGATCGGTCACCGTGGGTACGCGGACGCGGCGCTCTTCCTCGGGGTACGAGGCCAATTCCTCGAGCCAGACAACACCCGCCTCGCCCAGCGATTCCGTATCGGCCATCAGGTGAACCTGGGCGATCTCGACGAAATCCTCGGCATCGAAAAACCGGCCGACCTTGATCTGCTGCTCGAGCGCTTTTTTTCGCGGGTCTCCAAAAGCGCCCACCAGCATGGCCTGTTCGTGTTCGGTCAGCCGCATTCCCCGCCCCCAGGTGAGTCCAGACAACGCCCGAATACTAGAGTCTTTCCCGGCCCTATGGAACCGCTCTGTTGCCCTCATCCTGCGCCTTGCAGGCATTGGCCAGCGCCGGGCCGACAATCGACGGGTGTTTGTCAGTGGTCCGCGGCGGACCCGTGGGGTCCGCCTGATAATGCTCGAGAAATGGGTTCGTATTACGCGGGATTCTGCGGCCGCATGTCGGCGGGGTCGATGCCGGCGACGGCGACTGGCGCCGTCATGGCGTCGCGGCGGAACGGCTCGCCCAGTTCCTGGTTAATCAGCGCTTCGATGAAGACCGTTTCCTTGTTCTTCATCTGCGCGTCGATCGCCTTCTTCAACTCTTCGGTCAACTGCTCCATTGTCGCGACCTGCACGCCCTTGACGCCGCAGGCCTGGGCGATCTTGGCATACTCGACGTCGAGGTCGAGCTCGGTGCCGACGAAGTTGTCGTCATACCAGAGCGTCGTGTTGCGTTTTTCCGCGCCCCACTGGTAGTTGCGAAAGATCACCATGGTGATCGCCGGCCATTCGTCACGGCCGCAGGCGGTCATCTCGTTCATGGAAATGCCGAAGGCACCGTCCCCCGAAAAGCCGACGCAGGGTATGTCCGGGCACGCCATCTTGGCGCCCAGGATCGACGGGAAGCCATAGCCACAGGGCCCGAACAGACCCGGCGACAGGTAACGGCGGCCGTTCTCGAACGTCGGATAGGCGTTACCGATGGCGCAGTTGTTACCGATGTCGGACGACATGATGAAGTCCTTCGGCAGCGCCGCCTGAATCGCACGCCACGCCATGCGGGGCGCCATCTTTTCCGGCTCGCGCTTGCGCGAGCGCTCGTTCCAGGTCGTGCCGGGATCGTCGTCCTCGTGATCCATCGACGAGAGCTGCTGTAGCCAGGCAGAGCGCGTCTTGTGGATCAGCGCCTCGCGGTCTTCGCGGCCGGCGTCGCCCGCCTTTGCCGAGAGATTTCCGAGCAGTCGCTCGGCGACCATACTGGCGTCGCCCTGGATGGCGATGGTGACGTTCTTGGTCAATCCGATGCGGTCGGCGTTGACGTCCACCTGGATGATCCTGGCGTCCTTCGGCCAGTAATCGATGCCGTAACCGGGCAGGGTCGAGAACGGGTTGAGCCGGGTGCCCAGGCACAATACCACGTCGGCCCTGGCGATCAGCTCCATCGCCGCCTTCGAACCGTTATAGCCGAGCGGCCCGGCCGAAAGCGGGTGCGAACCCGGGAACGCGTCGTTATGCTGATAGCCGCAGCAGACCGGCGCGCTGAGTTTCTCCGCGAGTTTCGCGGACGCGGGAATGCCGCCCGACAGCACCACGCCGGCGCCGTTCAGGATGACCGGGAATTTGGCCCCGGACAGAAGCTTCGCCGCCTCGATGATCGCCCGGTCGCCGCCTGCCGGGCGCTCCAGCGTGACGGTTTCTGGGATATCGATATCGACGACCTGGGTCCAGAAATCACGCGGCACGTTGATCTGCGCCGGTGCACTTCCGCGCCATGCCTGCTCGATCACCCGATTCAGGACTTCGGCGATGCGGGACGGGTCGCGCACCTCTTCCTGATAGCACACCATGTCCTCGAACAGCGCCATCTGCGGGATCTCTTGGAAACCGCCCTGGCCGATCGTCTTGTTGGCCGCTTGCGGCGTCACAAGGAGCAGGGGCGTGTGGTTCCAATAGGCCGTCTTGACCGGGGTGACGAAGTTGGTAATGCCCGGCCCGTTCTGGGCAATCATCATGCTCATCTTGCCGCTGGTCCTGGTGAAACCATCCGCCATCATCCCGGCGTTGCATTCGTGCGCGCAGTCCCAGAACGTGATCCCGGCCTTCGGAAACAGGTCGGAAACCGGCATCATCGCCGAGCCGATGATCCCGAACGCTTGTTCGATCCCGTGCCTCTGCAGCACTTTGACGAATGCTTCTTCCGTGGTCATTTTGGTCATGTCAAACTCCTCCTGATGCAGCCCCGCCAGGGGCCGGCGGACATGCAAACCGGTACAAACGGCGACGGCCGGCCTGGAAAGGACAGCGTCGCTGGTAAATAGAAATCTGTCTGGAAACAGCGGGCGCCGCACGGCGGCGGCCTTGCCGCTTCCTCCCTGTCGCGCGGATTCCGCCGCTGCGCACGGTCCTTGTTTTAGGGCCGTCGAGGCTTCGTGGCATAGGGCCAGTTGATGGCAATCTCCCATGCCAGAGGCATGTCAGCCTCGGCTCGTCTTCTGCCCGTGCACCAAGTCGGCGAGCAATCGGATGCCGGGTTCGATCCGTTCCTCCGGTATCGTCGAAAATCCCAGCCGGAAGAAATTGCGTGGCCGTGGTTCGTGGGCAAAATGCACATGGCCGGGTTCGATCACGATGCCCTCGTTCAGGGCCCGTTCGGCCAGCGCTTCGGCGTCCAGCCCATCGGGACCGCGCACCCACACGCTGGTGCCCCCAAAATTGGGGGCTCGCGCCGATTCCGGCAGATGCCGGGTCAAGGCATCGTCCATCGCCTGCCAGCGCGTTCGATAAACACGATGCAGCCTGCGCACCAGCGCATCGTGATGGCCCAGCGACAGGAACAGCGCGGTGGTGCGCTGGTTGTTGTTCGGGGCATGGCGCATCATCAGGCGGCGTAGCGCCCGCGCTTCGGCGATCAGCGCCTTTGAGCCGACAAGGTAGCCCAGCCGCAAGCCCGGGAATAGAGTCTTGGACAGGCTGCCGACATAGATCACACGGCCCGCCTGATCCATCGACTTCAACGCTGGGGTCGGGCGGCCGATATAGTTGGTTTCGAATTCGTAGTCGTCCTCGATCACCAGGAAATCGGATTCCGCGGCACGCGCCAGCAACGCCTCACGGCGCGCGGCAGGCATGGTAACCGTGGTCGGGAACTGATGACTGGGCGTGACATATACCATGTCGCAAACATCCAGTCGTTCGTCGACCGGCAGCCCGCCATCATCTACCGGGATGGGCGTTATGCGTGGCGTCTTCAAGGCAAAAATATTGCGCACATCCGGATAACCCGGCTCCTCCATCGCCACGACGGATTCCGGCAGAACGAACAGGCTGGCCAGCAAATAGAGCGCGTTCTGCGCCCCCAGCGTGACCAGGATTTCATCCGGCGACACCCAGATACCCCGGCGCGGCAGCACGCGCGTCCGGATCTGTTCCACCAGGTCCGGGTCGTCCAGCAAGTAGCTGTCCGCGGTCCATTGGCTGATACCTTTCAGCCCCAGCGCCTGGCGCGTGCATTCCCGCCAGGCCGCGATCGGGAACAGACCAGGGTCGATCTGCCCATAGACGAAGGGATAGGGATAGGACTGCCAATTGGCGGGCTTTTCGATATTGGGCTGGGCGCCGGGCCGAACCCGGAACAGGGC
>CAXMQC010000264.1:0-9525 GCA_964195285.1 Akkermansiaceae bacterium | reverse complement strand
TGTCCGGGGCCGCGGACTACTTATGGGCCTGGAGCTCGTGTCAAACCGTGACAGCCGCGAGGCGGCTGGCGATCTCGCCGAGGAAATTCTTTACCGTGCCCTGGACAAGGGATTGAGTTTCAAGATCACGATGGGCAACGTACTCACCTTGACACCGCCGCTCGTCACCTCAAGCGGAGAAATGGATGCGGCGATAGACATTCTGGACGACTGTCTTACCGAGGCCACGGAATAAACTTTAAGCCACCTGTTACAACCTCATTCGATTTGCCGGTTGGATTTTTTGTCTTGCCGAAGATAGCAGAGTTCCGTTGAACCAGTGCAATCACAAGGTACCGGCTGCGAAAAAATATATAATAGTGGACGACGGGCGCAGCGGCGTGGACAATTGGCGGAGCGGTCGCATCGTTCAAAAGGGAAGACATGGGTAATCCTGCTAATATTTTGATTTTGGGCGCCGGGCCAGAGGACTACCGAGTGGGCGCGCTGGAAACGGCTGGCTATCGGTGCGCGACCGAGCCTGCCAGCACGGATATCCGGGCGGCCATCGAACGGCACAGACCGATCGTTACAATGGTCAGCATTGCCGATTCCGAGGCCCTGGATTCGATACGCACCGCAAAGGCCGACAGTAAACTGCAGGGCGTGTCAATTGCCGCATTCGACATTAGTGACGCGCCTGACATACTCGCCAGATGTCGCGGAGCTGGTGTCGACGACGTGTTCGAGGAAGATACGGATCGTCGTGAACTCGTGGCACGGATGCAAGCGCTGGTCCGCCTTGGGACCATGGAGTCCGAACTCGTTCGACGTGCGGCCACGGCCGCCGGTTTCGGCATCCAAGTCAGCACAAGCATCAGCGTAGCAGACCAAACAGAGCGTGGACGTTTGCTGGTGGTCGGCGTGGAAGAAGACGAAATTGAAACCTTGTGCCCGTTACTTTCCAAATCGGATATCACCTTTACCCTCGAACCCGATCCATACCGGGCACGTTCGCGTATTGAGGGCGGCGATACACCCTTCGACGGTGCGCTTGTTTACGTTCGCGACGCGGCCATGCGCGAGAAATGTTCCTATTTTTGCAGGTCGGTGCGCAATGATACGAGACTTTACGATCTGCCCCTGATTCTGGTGACGGAACAGGGTGCTTTTCCCGATCCCGGAAGGGTTTATGACGAGGGCGCAAATGTGGTGGCGGCGACGCCGGTCGATAGCGGCTTTCTCGACGCCCATCTGCGTTTGTTGTTGCGCGGTCGTGAACGGCGTCGTGCTATCGGACATAATATCGCGACCAGCCTGGAGCCCAGGACCGCCGACGATTTGGGAAATATCTATTCGACCGAATTCACCCGCGCCCATATTGCCAATCTGAGTAAAGACAAGGCCGATCGCGGTATTGTCTTCTCTGCGGTCTTGTATTTCGTACCGACCATTGGCGAAGTTGCCGCGATTTATGGCATGGAGGAGGCCAACCTGCTTCGCAAACAGTTGGCCAGTTGGCTTGCGGCATTGGTACGGGTCGAGGATACCGTCGGCAGATCCGGCACTGACGAATTTGTCGTCCTCTTGCCTGGTACCGGGCCGATCGACACCGAACAGGTCAGAAAACGCGTTGTCGGCGTTCTGCATCAATCGGAATTCCGATTGACCGACAACCTGCCGGTCGGAATCGACGTCTTTGTCCAGTCTGGTATTACCGAAGTGCAGGAAAACGATAGTCTGGAGGACACGATATCGCGGGCCGGTGACATGCTGGCATGATCGACGGTAAACACTAATTGATTGCCTGGGGTTATTGCCGAGGCCGCTGACGTGTTACAAGAGTGGTATGATTATCGATGTCTTCTCTGACCCGATCTGTCCCTGGTGCTTCATCGGCAAGCGCCGGATGGAAAAGGCGCTTCAATTATACAATATGACCGGCCGCGTTACGGTCCGCTGGCGCGCCTTCCAGCTCAATCCCGGCATGCCGCCAGATGGCATGGAGCGCGCAGATTATCTGGAGCTCAAATTCGGTGGCGGGGAAAGGGCGACGCAGATCTATGAGATGATCCGCGAGGCCGGCGAGGGTGTTGATATCCCGTTCGCCTTCGACCGCATCAAGCGCACGCCCAACACGATCAAGGCGCATCGGCTAATCCGGTTTGCCGGCCGCTCGGGCCTCGACGGCGTGGTTGTGGAGGCGTTGTTTCAAAGCTATTTCCTGGAAGGACAGGATATTGGCGACGACGCGGTGATTTGCGAAATTGCCGAGGCCTGCGGGTTGGCCAGTGAAACGTTTCGGCCCTGGCTGGAGGGCGGCGAAGAAGAAGAGGATGTTCGCCAAGAACATGATTTCGCGGGATCGCTGAATATCGACGGCGTGCCATGTTTCATCGTCGATAAACGATATGCCGTCGTCGGCGCACAGGAGGCCGAAGCCTTCGGTCCGGTATTCGATCTGGTGCATGAAGAAGACCGCCAGGCCGCCGGGCCGTAATCACACTTCCGCCAATATCGCCAGCTCTTCCATCAGCCGCCGCACGCCGCGCATGCGAACCCGCGAATCGTCCCAGACTCTCATAAAGACCAGTTTCTGATCGGGTCGCAGCTTGACCGTGCCGGCCTGTTTTTGAATATACGCCACCAGGCTTTCGGGGTTGGCGAAACGGTTTTCATATAAGGTCAGCAGGGCGCCCTTGGGGCCGGCGTCAACCTTCTCCACGCCGGCCTGCCGGCACAGCTGTTTGATGCCGATCACCTGAAGCAGGTTTTCCACGGCGTCGGGTATTTTCCCGAACCGATCGATCAGTTCCGCGGCGAACGCCTCGATCTCCGAAGCCTCGACCAGATGCGCCAGCCGGCGGTACAACCCCAGCCGAACCGGCAAATCGGCCACATAATCCTCGGGGATAAGAATAGGCATGCCGAGCGAGATTTGCGGTGTCCAGCTTTCCACTGGAGTCTCGGTCTGTTCGGCACTGGCCGCCGCGACCGCTTCCTGTAGCAGATGCTGGTATAGTTCCACGCCTATGTCGCGGATATGGCCGGACTGTTCCTCGCCCAGCAGGTTTCCGGCGCCGCGGATATCCAGATCATGGCTGGCCAGCGTGAAACCGGCGCCAAGCGTATCCAGTGTCTGCATGACCTCCAGCCGTTTTTGCGCCGCCGGCGTCAGTTCCTGGCCTGGCGGCAGCGTCAGATAAGCATAGGCGCGGGTCTTGGACCGGCCGATGCGGCCCCGAATCTGATATAGCTGCGATAGGCCGAAGCGGTCGGCGCGATGAACGATCATGGTATTTGCCTCGGGAATATCGAGCCCGGATTCGATGATATTGGTGCAGAGCAAAATATCAAAACGCCCCTCGATGAAGCCGGCCATGACCGCTTCCAGATCGCCGGCGCTCATGCGGCCATGGGCCACCGCAATCTTTGCTTCGGGCACCAGTTTGGTCAGCCGATCATGCACGCGCGAGAGATCGGCGATGCGTGGGCAAACATAGAACGTTCGCCCTCCCCTGAATTGCTCCCGCAATATTGCCTCGCGAACGATCACTGGATCATAGGGCAGCACGAATGTGCGCACCGCCAGCCGGTCAACCGGGGGGGTTGCAATAATGCTCATCTCCCGCACGCCGGCCAGCGCCATCTGCAAGGTTCGCGGAATCGGCGTCGCAGTCAGTGTCAACACATGGACTTCGGTGCGAATTTGCTTCAACCGCTCTTTTTGGCCGACGCCGAAATGCTGTTCCTCATCAATGATCAGCAAACCGAGATTTGCGAACTCGATACTTTTGGCGAGAATTGCGTGGGTCCCGATGGCGATATCGACATCGCCGCGTGCCAGCCCTTCCTTCGTCGCCGCGGTATCCCTGGCGTTGACCAAACGCGACAATTGGCCGATCCGAACCGGCAATCCGGCAAAGCGTTTCATGAAGTTTTTGTAATGTTGACGCGCCAGCAGCGTGGTCGGCACGACCAGTGCCACCTGATGTCCCTCCAGAGCGGCAATGAAGGCCGCGCGCAGGGCGACCTCGGTCTTGCCGAACCCGACATCGCCGCAGATCAGCCGGTCCATCGGTCGGCCCGACGCCAGGTCACGCAAAACGTCCTCGATGGCCCGCTGCTGGTCGTCGGTTTCGGTCCATTCGAAACGGGCGACGAACTCGTCATAATCGCCGTCAGGCGCATTGAGCGCCACACCCTTGCGCAGATGCCGTTCGGCGGCGACCTTCAACAATTCGACGGCAATATCGCGTATGCGCTCTTTTGCCTTCGCCTTGCGCGCCTGCCAGGCTTGCCCGCCCAGCCTGTCAAGCTGAACCTCGGAATCCTCCGATCCATAACGCGACAGAACGTCAAGGTTTTCGACGGGTAGGTAGAGCTTGTCGTCACCATGATATATTAACCGCAGACAATCGTGCGGCGCGCGCTCGACTGTCAGAGTTTCCAGCCCGTCATAGCGCCCGATACCGTGGTCCGCATGGACCACGAAGTCGCCTTCGGTCAGGGTCGAGTGCTCGGCGATGAAATTCTCCGGCCGGCGCCGGCGGTGCGCGGGTCGCGACAATCGGTCGCCGAGAATGTCCTGTTCGCTGTAAATGACCGCGGTATCGGTGGTAAATCCGTTCTCCAGTTCGACAATGGCCATGCCGACGGCGCCGCGCGGCAGCGCCCGGGTCTCATGCCAATTCGCGACATTTACGATTGGTGAAACGCCGTGTTCGCAGAGCAGGGTCGCCAGGCGGTCACGTGAGCCCAAACTGTAAGCGGCGATCAGAATATTTCGCCCCGACGATTCCTCGGCCAACCGATCGTGTACCGCATCGAACAGCTGTATATCGGGATTGGCCCGCGCTTCGATGAAGTCATGCGTGCGCCGGCCGCCGGCATCGGCGACCCCGGATTGGCCGTTTGGCAAGGCGAAGGGTGAAAGGGCGATTACCGATCGGCTCGCCAATAGATCATGCCACTCGCCGGCATCCAGGAACATGCGGTCGGGTGGCACCGGCTGATAAATATTGGCGATGTCCGCGGAATCCTTCGCATCGCGCTGGGTCGCCGGCAGCATGGCGCGTCGCGCTTCGTAATATTCCTCGATCAAATCGAGGCGTGCCGCAACCGCCTCTTCGACCTGATGGTCCAGCGTGATCACGGTCCCCGGCAGGAAATCGAACAGGGTTTCCAGGCGATCATGAAACAATGGCAGCCAATGTTCCATTCCGACATGACGCTGGCCGGCGCTGATCGCCTCATAGAGCGGATCGGCGCCGGTGGCGGCGCCAAACAGTTCGCGATAGCCGTTGCGGAATCGTTGAATGCCGGCTTGCGACAGTGGCGTCTCACTGACCGGCCGCAGGACAAACCCTTCCTCGTTGCCGGTCGTGCGCTGGGTCATGGCGTCGAAGCGGCGCACCGATTCCAACTCGTCTCCGAAGAAGTCGAGCCGCAGCGGTTCCTGCTCGCCCGGCGGGAAGATGTCGGCAATGCCACCCCGGATCGCATACTCACCGGGTTCGCGCACGGTTCCCGCGCGATGATATCCGTTGTGGATCAGGAAATCGTTTAGCTGTTGCTGGCTGACGTCCTGGCCAATTCGGGCCGACAGGGTTGCTTCGGTGAGCAACCCGCGTGGCGGCAATCGCTGTAAGATCGCGCTGACGGTGGTCAGCACAACGGGACTGCTCTCTTCGCCGCCCGCCAGGCGCGCCAGCGCGTCCAGACGCGTGGCGACAATCTGGGCGTTGGGGGAGACGCGGTCGTAGGGCAGACAGTCCCAGGCCGGGATCGATATCACCGGCAGCTGTGGGTCGACGAACTTCAGCATCGCCGCCAGTCGCGCCATACGAATATCGTCGCGCGCTATATGAAGGATCGGGCGATTGACCGAAATCGTCCGGGCGCTGGCGAGCAGTACCGCGTCCAAACCGTCGGGGACGCTACCGCAGTCGATGCGTCCCGGCGCGCCAAAAAATTTATTTAGGTCGATCAAACGGCTATACGATATATTTGAATTTCATCAGGAGCTTCATGACATCATGGTCCAGCGCCGTGGGGGGCCGCTCACGTCCGGACATCCAGTCGTAGAGATCGCTGTCGCTATATTCCAGCAGAGCCTCATAGAGTTCGACCTGGCGCTCGGAAAATGTCGGCAGGTTGCGCTCGGCGAAGCGGCCCAACAACAAGTCCATCTCTCGCGTGCCGCGGTGCCAACTGCGATACAGCAGTCGTTTGCGCGTTGTTGCCAGTGATTTTTCCGAGTCCGTCATGGTGGGCCAGCATATATAGGGCGCGAGCGTCCGCGTAAATCCCGATCGAGAAAACGCGCCGGTTGTCTGCCCGCCGTCATCGGTTACAATCCGCTAACTCAAACCCGCCGGATGAGCCCATTGCGCCCACAAATTCTGTTCCCGCTGTTTTCCGTCGTTACCGGACTTCCGGGTATTGGCCCACGCAATGCCAAACTCGTTGAAAGTCTGGCCGGACCGCACCTGGTGGATTTGCTATGGCACCTGCCGCGCGAGATCGTCGACCGGCGCTTTTCGCCAAAGATCATCGAGGCGCCGGAAGGCCTTGTGGCCACGCTTACTGTTCGCGTAGAGGCGCATATCCCAACGAGCGACAAACGCAAGCCCTACAAGGTTCGTTGTTCCGACGACAGCGGGTTCCTGACGCTCATTTTTTTCCACGCCAAAAGCGATTATCTGGAGCGCGTTTTGCCGGCCGGCGAGACCCGCGTGGTCAGTGGTCGGATTGAACATTTCGGTTCGGAAATCCAGATACCGCATCCCGATCATATCGTACCCGTCGAGGAAGCCGACAGCATCCGCCGCGTCGAACCGGTCTATCCGATGACGGCCGGGTTAAGTCCCAAGACGCTCGGCAAGGCCATATCGGCGGCGTTGGCGCAGGCCCCGGATCTGGCTGATTGGCTGGATCCGGCTTTCCGCGAAAAGCGGCAATGGGCAAGTTGGCTGAACGCGCTGCGCGCCGCCCATGCGCCGGACGGCGAAGCCGCATTGTCGCCGCTGACGAAGGCGCGCGAAAGACTGGCCTATGACGAGTTGCTGGCCAACCAGCTGGCCCTGGCGCTGATCCGCGCGACACAGCGCAAACTGCCCGGGCGACCCGTTATTGGCGACGGCACGTTGCGCGGCAAGGTTACCACCGCCCTGCCCTTCTCTCTTACCCCCTCGCAAGAGGTCGCGTTGGATGAGATCCATGCCGATATGCAAGCGCCCTCGCGCATGTTGCGGCTGCTGCAGGGCGATGTCGGCAGTGGCAAGACAGTGGTGGCGTTGCTGGCCATGCTGAATGCCGTGGAGGCCGGGGGCCAGGCTGCTCTGATGGCACCGACGGAATTGCTGGCGCGACAGCATCACGCCTCCATCGAACCGCTGGCGCGCGCCGCCGGCGTCGCGATCGCGGTGCTGACCGGTCGTGACAAGGCGGCGGCAAGACGCAGCACCCTGCAAGGGCTGGCGGATGGAACCATCGACATCGCCATTGGCACCCATGCTCTGTTCCAGGAAACGGTAGAGTTCCAGAATCTGATGATGGCGGTGATCGACGAGCAGCACCGGTTCGGCGTGCATCAGAGACTTGATCTGGCCACCAAGGGGCGGGGCGTGGACATGCTTGTGATGACCGCGACGCCGATTCCGCGGACGTTGATGCTGACCGCCTATGGCGATCTGGAGAATTCGCGGCTGACCGAAAAGCCGGCCGGCCGCCAGCCGATCGATACCCGCATCCTGCCGCTGACCCGGATCGAAGAAACTATCGACGGTATTGGCCGCGCTATCGGCAAGGGCGCCCGGGTGTCCTGGGTCTGCCCACTGGTCTCGGAATCGGAGCTCACCGACATGGCCGCGGCCGAGGCCAGGCATGTCGAACTGACCGCCCGTTACGGCGATCGTGTCGCGTTGGTGCATGGACAGATGAAGCCGGCCGAAAAGGACGTCGCCATGCAGCGTTTCGTCGAGGGCGCGGCGCAAATTCTGGTAGCGACCACGGTGATCGAGGTCGGCATTGACGTGCCGGAGGCGACGATCATGGTGGTCGAGCATGCGGAGCGATTCGGGCTGGCGCAATTGCATCAGTTGCGTGGACGCATCGGTCGCGGCGTAGCGGCGTCAACCTGCCTGCTGTTGTATGGTCAACCGCTGACCGAAGCCGCAAGGGCCCGGCTGGAGATCATGCGTCAGACCGAGGATGGATTTGTAATCGCCGAGAAAGACCTTGAACTGCGCGGCGCCGGCGAGCTGCTGGGCGTTCGGCAGAGCGGCATGCCCGAGTTCCGGCTGGCCGATATATCGCTGCATGGAGAGTTGCTGGCGGTCGCCAGGGACGACGCCAAACTGATCATGTCGCGCGATTCCGAGCTGAAAAGCGAGCGCGGCCAGGCGCTGAGGACTCTGCTCTACCTGTTCGAGCGGGACGCCGCCGTGCTTACTCTTCGTTCCGGTTAGTCGCCGCGCTTTCCTGCCAACGTTCTTGCCAGGTTTCACGCGACCCGGTGACCGGCGTTCCCTTGAGTTGGGCGGGACGGCGATCGGGCGGCGTTACAATTCCGCCGGATATCACCATCTTGATGGCTTCCTCCACCGACATGTCCAGCAGGATCATTTCTTCGCGAGGGACGAACAGCAGAAAACCGGAGGTCGGATTTGGCGTTGTCGGCAGGAAGATGTTGACCAGGTCATCGGCGATCAGATTCTGCACCTCGCCCTCGGTGCGTCCCGTGATGAAGGCAATCGCCCAAATCCCGCGCCGTGGATATTCCACCAGCACGGCCTGGCGGAAGGCGTTCGACTGCTGCCGCAACACCGTCTCGAGGATCTGCTTGCTGGCGCCGTAGACGCTGCGGATAACCGGCATCCGGTTCAGCATGTTCTCACTGACCCGGACAACCAGGCGTCCCAGGAACCCGGCGGTCACGGCGCCAACCAGGGTAATGAAAACGATCAGCACGATCAGGCCGAGACCGGGAATGCCGATTTCGAATCCCAGAATTTCCTTCAAATAATAGTCTGGGTTATAGCGCAGCGGGATCAGCGGGACGATGCGGCTGTCGACGAACTCGATGAACCAGGAGGCCAGCACGATAGTTATCGCCAGCGGCGCCGTCACCAGAATACCGGCCAGGAAATAGGCCCGCAGGCGACCGGTGAAGCTCAACGCCTTCTTGCGCTTCTCCTCGTGACCGTCCGAGTCGGTTTCGTCCGGGCCCGGATTATCCGGCTCGGGCGAATCCGCTAGCTTGTCTTCGTCCTTGTCGTCGGCCACGCAAACCCTCATCGATCGTTGAGGCCTGAAAAGGCCAGTGCGGCTTCATATATAGGACCATCGCCGCAATTACCAAAGATTCCGGGCGTTCAGGCCTCGAAAAAACCCAGCATTTCGCGCAATGTGTCCTCCGGCGCTTCCTCGGGAAGGTAATGACCGCAATCCAGCGCCCGGCCTTGTAGATCGTTGGCCTTGGCCTTCCAGGTATCCAGCACGTCATAACATTTATTCATCAAACCCTTATCACCCCACAGAACC
>CAXMQC010000263.1:0-8001 GCA_964195285.1 Akkermansiaceae bacterium | reverse complement strand
CTTCAAGGCCCATCGCGTGGCCAACGCTTTCTCCGACGCCATCGATGACGAAGAGATCGAAGCGATCCTGTTCCGGATCAACAGCCCCGGCGGCTCCTACGTTGCGTCCGACATTGTCTGGCGCGAAGTGCGGCGGGCCAGCGAGGCCGGCAAGCCGGTCATCGTATCGATGGGGTCGACCGCGGCATCCGGCGGTTATTTCGTCGCCATGCCGGCCGATTGGGTGGTTGCCCAGCCCGGCAGCATCACCGGCTCGATCGGCGTCTACGGGGGCAAGCTGGTCACGGAAAAGCTGTGGGCGCGCTTTGGCATTGCCTGGAACGAACTGCATGTCGGCGAGAATGCCGGCATGTGGAGCTTCATCCGCGATTTTCCGGCGGGCGGCGAGGACCGTTTCCGCGAGATGCTGGACTTTATCTATGACGATTTCACCGCCAAGGCGATGCAAGACCGCGATCTGGACACCGGGCAAATGGATCGGGTCGCGCGCGGCCGGGTCTGGACCGGCAAGGACGCGCTGGACAATGGTCTGGTCGATGGGTTGGGCGGCTATCATGTGGCGATCGCCGAGGTCAAGCGCGCGCTCGGCCTGGATACCGATGCCGGCATAACGCTGGCTCTCTGGCCGAAACCGAAATCTCCACTCGACAGGGTGATGAAACTGTTGCGCGGCGACAGCAAGCCGCTGGCCCAGATCGGTGCCGCCCTGTTCGGGCGCCAAGAGACCGGCGTGGTTGCGGAAATTGGCGACCGGATCGGTCTGCCGGCCGAAGATCTTGAACTCTTGAGGCCGCCCGCCGGCGTGCTGCAGATGCCGCCGATGAGGTTGCGCTACTGAGCCTGCTCCGGCGTCGCCCGCGACCAGCCCTCGAACCGGTATATCGCCTCGCCGATCAGGCCGCGCGGAAACCAGATTACGCTGAGAACGCAGAGCGCGCCCAGCGCCAGCAGCCAGTATGCGCCAACGAACTCGAAAAGCTTGGCTTCCGCATACTTGACCAGTATCGCCCCCAGGAAGGCGGCCAGCGGATAACCGCGCCCCCCCAGCGCCACCCAGATCAGCACCTCGGTCGAGAGTGTGAAACCGATCAACGGCGGTGAGGCAAAGTAGAACTGGGTGACGAACAACGCCCCGGCCAGCCCGGCCAGCGCCGCCCCCAGCGTGAAGACGGTCAACTTCACGCCGGCGGTATCGTACCCGAAATAGCCGGTGCGCTCCTCGGCGTCGCGCACCGCGCGGATCACCGTGCCGTAGCGCGATCCGATCAGCGCCTGTAATCCGGCATAGACCAGCGCCGCAACCGCCAGCGTCACGTAATAGACCGGCAGGTTGCCCCATATTTCGTAGCCGTCCCCGGTCAGCCCAAGATTCAACGGCGGCACGTTCATCAGCCCGTTCAGCCCGCCGATCCATTTCCAGTTGACGGCGATGCGCTCGGCAATCACCGCGATGGACAATGTGACGATGCCGAAATAGGCGCCCTGCAGCCCGCGCCCATAGAACAGAAACCGGCCCAGCAGATTGGCGAACAGCGCCGGCAGGGCGATCGCCGCCACCAGCCCCAGCCAGGTCGAACCAAGCGTGCCGATGCCGGGCAGCATGTCCAGCGTCGTGACGCTCATCGCATAGGCGCCGATGCCGAAGAACACCGCCTGCCCGAAACAAAGCAGCCCGCCCTGACCCCAGACCAGGGCCAGGCTCATGGCGAAGATGCCATAGGTGAGATACTGCGCCAGCTGTCCGGTCTGGTATCCGCCCAGCTGCAGCGGCGCCAGCAGCAATACCGTCCCCACGGCAAGCGCGGGCGCGGCGTGGCGCAGCGATGCCTGCGACCAGGCCGTCATTGTTTCAGCCACGCGCCGGCGATGCCGCGCGGGAACAGGCGGATCGCCACAATCGCCATCGAGAACACCACGATCTGCGCCACCACCGACGACCACAGATTGGCCGCCACCGTGTCGGCCCCGCCGATCACCGCCGCGCCCATCAGCGTTCCGGCCAGATGTCCCGCCCCACCGACCAGGATCGCCAGGAAGGCCGGGACCAGGAAGCCCAGCCCCATCTGCGGGTCGACGCTCATGATCGGCGCCATCACCGCGCCCGCCAGTCCGGCCAGCGCCGCGCCGAAGGCGAAGGTCATGCGGTCCAGCCGGCGCGTATTGATGCCCAGGCAGGACGCCATGTTCCGGTTGGCGATAACGCCGCGCGCCGTCAGCCCGAACCGGGTGCGGAAAAACAGCCAGAAGGTCAACGCGATGACCGCCAGCGATACGCCCATGATGAACAGGCGATAGACCGGATAGGGGGCGCCGACGATCTCGACGGTCGCCGTTATCGGCGTGGTCACGGTCAGTGAGGCCGGGCCGAATATCAGCACGACCGCCTGCTTGATGAAGATCGAAAGACCCCAGGTGGCCAGGATGGTATCGAGGAATCGGTGATAGACATGACGGATCACCAGCTCTTCCAGCACTACCCCGACAAGGCCGACGAACAGCGGCGCCAGCAGCAGTCCGAGCCAGAAATGGCCACCCGCGGACTCCACCATGACGACCGTATAGGCGCCGAGCAGGAAGAACTCGCCATGGGCCATATTGATGACGTTCATCAGCCCGAAGATGATCACCAACCCCATCGCCACAAGGATGATGGCGAGGATGAAGTTGCTGGCGTCGAGCGCGAGAATGAGAAGCTGGTCCATGGCTATGCTCGACAGGCCATCATTTCATACCGACAAATAGCGATGCAGCGGCGCGTCGTCCCGGCGCAGCGCCGCGACATCGGTGCGCTCGGCGACCCGCCCGTTTTCGATAAAGGCGCAGTCGCGCGCCATGTCGAACACCATCTCCACATTCTGCTCGACCACCAGCACCGTCAGCCCGTCGCGTGCCGCCACTGTGTGCAAGGCGGCGGCGATCTCGCGCACGATCGAAGGCTGAATCCCTTCCGACGGCTCGTCCAGCAACAACAGCCGCGGCCGCCCGGCCAACGCCCGCGCGATGGCCAATTGTTGCTGCTGTCCGCCCGACATGGTGCCGGCCTTCTGGTCCAGCCGTTCCTTCAGGATCGGGTAGGAATCGAATATCGTGTCCGGGATATCGCGCCGGTCCGCCGGTTTGCCCAGCACCCCCATGGACAGGTTCTCGGCCACTGTGAAATCCGGGAATATCTCTCGTCCCTGCGGCACATAGCCGATGCCGAAGTTGGCGATCTCGTAGGGCTTGCTGCCCGCCAAGTCATGCCCGTCGAACAAAATCCGCCCGGCACTGGGGCGCAACAGTCCCATCACCGTCTTCATCAGCGTTGTCTTGCCCATACCGTTGCGGCCCAGCAGGGCGGTGACCGTTCCGGCCGCCATTTCCAGGTCTATTCCCTGCAGCACCTGGCCGCCGCCATAACCGGCGGTAACACCCTCCAGCTTCAACATGGCGCGCGCTCTCCCAAATAGGCTTCGCGCACTTCCGCATTGGCGCTGACCGCCTCGTAATCGCCGCGGCACAGAATGGCGCCGCGCATCATCACCGCGATCGGACAGCCCAGCCGCCGTACGAAACCCATGTCATGCTCGATGACGACCGCTGCGATGCCAGTTCGTTCGTGGATCTTCAGCAGCAGGTCGGCGGTCGCTTGGGTTTCGGCCACGGTCATGCCGGCGGTCGGTTCGTCCAACAGCATCAGCCTTGGGCGGCTGGCCAGCACCATGCCGATCTCCAGCCACTGTTTTTCGCCATGCGACAGCTCGCTGGCGGGCTGGTCCGCCTTGCCGTCTAGTCTCACCATGGAAAGCAATTCCTCGAAGCCGGCATCGGGCGGGCCATGGTCGAACAGCCCCAGCAGCCCGCGGCGCCCGGCCTCCGCGAACAGCGGCACATCGAAATTCTGGCGCACGGTCAGCTCCGGATAGATGGCCGGCACCTGAAATTTGCGGCCGATACCCAGCCGGGCGACCCGCCAGGGATTGGCGCCGGTGATATTGTGGCTCTGGAATCGAATGGCCCCGGATGTCGGTGCGAATGCGCCGCTGATGAGGTTGAACAGGGTCGTCTTGCCACAGCCATTCGGCCCGATAATGCACAGCAATTCGCCCGCGGCCAGCGTCAGGCTGACCCGTGACACCGCCTCGATACCACCGAAGCGCTTGGCGACGTCGTCGAGTTCAAGCAGCGCCGTCATGCGGCCCGTTCCTCTCCTGCCGGTCGCCGGGGGACGGCGGAAAGGATTGACCACAGAGACACAGAACCACAGAGAGGGCGGTTCGATGTGAAGCCCTTGGCCGCACTACTTCGTTCGCGCCGGTTGGCGAGGTCGAACGAAGGGAGATATGGGGATGGGGGAAATAGGGGAATGTAGGTTATGCGGCCGAAGACCGCTATATTCCGTATCCCGTTATCTCCCCCATCTCCATATCTCCTTTTCATTGGCATTCGTAATAGTCCGCCGCCGAGGGAGGGGAGCCGCGTTTCACTTGGCCCCCTCTGTGTCTCTGTGTCTCTGTGGTCCAACTTGGCCTCCGGCCCCTCTGCCCCCGCGACAGTCGGGCAGCGAAGGGGATCGGGGTGAACATCGCCGCCCGGGGTCAGCCGCAACCACTCTCCGGTATCAGCGCGCCCAGCGCGTCTACCGTCGTCAGGCCGGCGCCCTCGGTCTTGGCGAGATACATGTTCATGGTGACGTGATGGTCGGCGCCGATCGAAACGTCGCCGGTCGGGCTCGCGATGGTCAGCCCCTCCAACCCGTCGACCAGCGCTTCGCGGTCCACCTTGCCGGATTTTTCCAGCGCCGCCTTCAGCGCCATCATCGAATTGTAATGGGTCATCACATAATGCGAGATTACCACCCCGTCGCCGGCGTTCTTGCGGATGCGCGCGGCAAAATCCTTGACGCCCGGATCGTCGCTGGCCGAGACCAGCGGCACCGTCACCCACATGTTCTGGCCGCCACCCTCGCCGAAGGCGCCGAGATAGGCCTCCGAAAAACCCAGGAAAGCGACGGTGACATCCTTCAACAAACCGAATCCCTCGGCCTGTTTGATGAATGTGATGCTGTCGCCCGGCACCGCCAGCACCAGTACCTTGGCGCCGCTGTCGGCGATGCGACGGATCACCGGCGTAAACTCTTTCACCGCCCAAGGCGTGAACTCCTTGCCGACCGTCTTCCCGCCCTGGCCGCCGATGATCTGTTCCGCCTTCTCGAACATTTTCTGCGGCCATACATAATCGGTGCCGAACATGTAATAGCTGTCGCCGAAGTTTTTGTTCATATGCGGCAACAGCTTCGCCAGTTCCTGGTTCGGGACGGTGTTGAAGCAGAATACATAGCGCCCGCAGGCGCCGCCCTCGTAGTTGGTGGCGTACAAAAGCGGCGTCTTGTTGCGCTTGAAGGTGGGCGCCATCGCGTCGCGCGCATTCGAGGTGATTGGCCCAGAGACCGCGATGACCTCGTCGCCCTGGATCAGCTTGTTCGAGCGCTCGACCGAGGCTTTGGGGTCGGTCTTGTTGTCCTCATAGACGATCTCGACCGGGCTGCCCATGATACCGCCGGCCTCGTTGATCTCCTTGGCCGCCAGGTCCAGCCCCAGCTTGGCCTGGCCGCCATAGAGCTCCAGTCCGCCGCTGAACGGCTGGACCGCGCCGACCCTGATCGGCGTCTTGGCCGCGATTGCCGGAAAACCGAGCGACGATGCGCCGGCCGCGGCGCCGGCCGCGAGCGCGGATTTTATCGCTGTGCGTCGTGTAATCCTTGGCATATTCGATACTCCCTATTCCTGTTTTCATTGTTTATTCAACAGGGTGACGTCCAGACAGGCAGGCGCCACCGTCTCTGTCATGTCATTAAAGCGAGCCTTTGCATGAGTGGCAAAAAAGAAGTGTACTAACGGCGCCGACAGGGTCAAGCACCATGGAATTGTGGCGCCATGGCGCCACTATGCCCGTTTCGGGCTGGCCTCGCTGGCTGATTTGCCCAGCGCCGTCAGTGCGGTCTCGACGATGCCCGCCGCCGTCAGGCCGGCGTCTTCGTATTGCTTTTCGGGTTTGTCGTGGTCCTGGAATTCATCCGGCAGGGTCATTGGGCGGACCTTCAGCCCGTCGGTCAGGTCGTTGGCGGCCAGGAACTGCAACACCTGGGCCGAAAAGCCGCCGTTTGCGCCCTCCTCGATCGTAATCAGCACGTCGTGATCGCACGCCAGACGGCGCACAAGGTCCTGGTCCAGCGGCTTGGCGAAGCGCGCGTCGGCGACCGTGACGGATAATCCCCGAGCGGCCAGTTCGTCCGCGGCCTTCAGCGATTCCTGCAATCTTGCGCCGAAGCTGAGGATCGCGACAGTCGAACCCTCGCGCAGCACACGGCCCTTGCCGAGCTCCAGTATCTCACCGCGTTCCGGCAGTTCCACGCCCACCCCTTCGCCGCGTGGGAAACGGAAGGCGCTGGGTCGATCGTCGATGCTGGCCGCCGTCGCCACCATATGCATCAGCTCCGCCTCGTCCGCCGCCGCCATCACCACGAAGCCGGGCAGGCAGCACAGATAGGCAATATCGAACGCGCCGGCATGGGTCGCCCCATCGGCGCCGACCAGTCCAGCCCGGTCGATCGCAAATCGAACCGGCAGGCCTTGCACCGCCACGTCATGCACCACCTGGTCGTAGGCGCGCTGCAGGAAGGTCGAATAGATCGCCGCGAACGGCTTGTAACCGCCTGCCGCCAGGCCCGCGGCGAAGGTCACCCCATGCTGCTCGGCGATGCCCACGTCGAAACATCGCTCGGGGAATTTCGCCATGAAATGGTCCAATCCGGTGCCCGACGGCATGGCTGCAGTAATCGCCACGATCTTGTCGTCGGCCTCGGCCTCCTTGATCAGCCCATTGGCGAAAACGCGGGTGTAGGAGGGCGCGTTGGCCTGCCCTTTGACCTGCGCGCCGGTCACCACGTCGAACTTCGACACGCCGTGATACTTGTCGTCGGACTCTTCGGCCGGCTTGTAGCCCTTGCCCTTCTGGGTCACCACATGAACCAGCACGAGCCCTTCCGCCTTCGCATCGCGGACATTCTTCAGCACCGGTAGCATGTGATCCAGATTGTGCCCGTCGATTGGGCCGACATAGTAGAAGCCCAACTCCTCGAACAGGGTGCCGCCGGTCATCATGCCCCGGGCATACTCCTCGGCCCGCTTGGCCGCGGTTTCCAGTGGGCGCGGGAAATGCTCGACCACCGATTTCGCCAAATTGCGCAGCGAGACATAGGATTTCGACGAGATCAGCCGCGACAAGTAGGCGCTCATCGCGCCGACCGGCGGGGCGATCGACATGTCGTTGTCGTTGAGAATGACAATCAGCTGACTGTCCCTTGCGCCGGCGTTGTTCATCGCCTCATAGGCCATACCGGCGCTCATCGCGCCGTCGCCGATTACCGCGATGACATTATTGTCGCCGCCGGCGAGGTCGCGCGCCACCGCATAGCCGAGGCCGGCGGAAATCGAGGTAGAGCTGTGTGCGGCGCCGAACGCGTCATATTCGCTCTCCGAGCGTTTGGTGAACCCGGACAGACCGCCGCCCTGACGCAGCGTGCGGATGCGGTCACGCCGCCCGGTCAGGATCTTGTGCGGATAGCATTGATGACCGACATCCCAGATCAGCACATCGCGTGGCGTGTCGAAGACGTAATGCAACGCCGTCGTCAGTTCCACGACGCCCAGCCCGGCGCCCAGATGTCCGCCGGTTACCGAGACCGCGTGGATCATTTCCGCGCGAAGTTCGTCGGCGAATTCGCGAAGCTGGCGTTCCGGCAGTTCGCGCAGGTCTTCCGGCAGCTGGATCTTGTCCAGCAACGGTGTCTTGGATGGTTCGTTCTCGCTCAAATCGGTCTCCGATTACATACAGAAATTGTCTCACGAACGGCGTTCGACAACATATTGCGCGACTTTGCGGAGAAAATCCGCCTTTTCTTCGAAAATTGCAAGATGCGCGGCCGCCTGTTCGGCCAACATGTGGGCCTGGTCACGGGCG
>CAXMQC010000262.1:0-3455 GCA_964195285.1 Akkermansiaceae bacterium | reverse complement strand
CTTTGTCTGCCGAGACGGTGAATGCCGTGCCGATCTGAGCACATATTGCCTGCAGCGCGAGCGGCGGGTGCCGGGATATGCGGACGTCTACGCTCCCGCCCGGCCCGAGAGTTTTCGTCTGGTCGTCACTGCCGCCGATGGCGGTGAGCGGAGCCTGCCGGCGGGAGATCATGTGCGCTTCATCGAAACCCGTGGTTTCACCTCCATATCGGCGCATATGACCAGCCCGCAACTGGCCCGGCTGGGCGGCGTCAAGGCAGCCATCCGGATCGGCGAGAATGCCTCGCTGCTGCCGGTCCCGGTCGCCGGCGATGCCAATCCTCTCACCCCCGAGGAAATCGTTCTGGCAACGCAGTCGCTTCGCCATCATGGCGCCGGCATTGTCGACCATACCACCGAGGCGGCGGCGGCCCAGCTGCTGGCTCGGCTGGCCAATCGCCTGCCCATACATACATCGTTCTCGCCGGGTGGCCTCGCAGCCATTTGGCAAAACGCAATTGGCGATGAATTACCCGCATCGGCGCCGGAACGCGTGGGCATCCCTGCCGCCCGCGAGGCCATCCGGAAGTGCGCGGACACCGCGGGCATCACCGTATATTACGGCATGCGACGCTGCATCCAGTTCCGTCACGACGAATTCATCCGCGACATCACCATCGACTACTGGAATTCGCAGTCCAACAGCTAGCGGGTGACCGGATGGTTTTAGGTGTCGTAATTCAGACCCGATCTGACAGTTATCGGGTTTGGCGTAGCGTCTGTCAGGCCAGGTTTGACCTGCAAACTTTTCCTTCCAGATACTTTTACCATCCTCCGGCCGAGCGGAGTCGTCTGAAACCGTTTGGTGGGTTGTTGCCTCTGGGAGACTCACCGATTCGCGTTAGCCTGCCTGGATAGCGAGTTGTCCCGGAACAGCCAGGACTCACTCACCGGCCTTTGAGCGACTTTTGGTGACGAGCTGAGGCGTGCGGTTCGTCGCGCCGAATGGGTTGGTGGTTTTCCATTTCCACCAGCCCTTTATCTTGTGCTTGTAAATTGTCGCGGCCAGCTGCCTTGCGAGCGCGAGAACGAACAATGCCCGCCCGATCAAAATCAATAAACGCATAATGCTTCCCCTAATATAGATCAACATTAGCACAATTTTGCGTCTTGTTGTAGATGCCGGTTTCGGCGAGGGTGCAATTCATGGCAGCCGCGGCGGCGACAACGGCCCATATTTTGCGGATTAACTTGCGATCCGTTTGCGTTGAACGGCTGCGCCTGGCTCTAGGCAGCCATGCTGAATGGAGTCCGCTTTTCTTCGCATGCCAGATGTTGTTGAAGGTTGCGCGGTCATCTCCAATTCGAAATTCGGCCACGCCCCGTCCGGAAACGCGATACGACGCGCAAAGGGTCGCTACCGAACGGTCCCCGAAAGCTTGGTCGCGAAATCGTGGCGGCGGGCCATGCCGTTGTAGACGATGTTGGAGACGTTGCCGATGATGTCGGCGCGCGAGCGGATCCAGGCGGTGTAGTTTTTGGCCTTGTGCCGTTTCTCGATCACCCCGACGACGGCATAGGGGTAGCTTTTGCCGTCCGGACCCTTGACGATGAGAATGCCCATGTCGCCGCACAGACGGGCGGTGCTGCCGGTCTTGTTATAGACCTTGGTGCCCTTGGGGATGTCGCTGGCGCCGGTGGCAATCCGGTTGGATCCCGGCAACGCCATCAGCCGCCGGATCTCGCTCGCGCCCTGAATATCGTTGTTCCACAAGGCGTAGAGAAAGCGGCTGTAGTCGTGGATTGAGGCCTTGTTGCGGTAGGTCTTGCCGCCGGCGGGAATGTATTCGACGAGGCGGGTATCCTGGAAGACGGTCGGGTAGTGGGTGTTGAGGATCCGTTGCACGGCGGCGGGGCCACCCATCTGCCGCATCACCCAGTTGGTCGACCGGTTGTCCGACCAATGGATCATCCGCCTCATGTGGCGGCGGCTCTTCGGGCCATAGATGAAATCACCGGTTTTCACCCGCTGGAAAAAGGCGGCGGCGATAAACGGTTTGATCAGGCTGGCGGCCTGGAACTGGTCGTCTTCGTTGATGGTCACCAGCTTCTCGCCGGTGGTGAAGTCATACACCGACCAGCCGGTTCTTTCGTCGTCGGCCAGCCGGCCCTGCCGCCGCAGCTGTTTGATGTAATCCTCGACCGCCAATTCCAGGTCGGAGACCCCTGCTGCTCTATATTCCGGAGCCGTCGCTTTCGCGGGCGCGCGGGCCGGCGCTCGATTGACCGGGTTTTCCCCGGGGCCGAGCACGTTCCATTCCTCCTCGCGCATCGGCGCCGCGTCGTCGAGCCCGGCCCGGCGCAGCAACCGGGAGTGGGACTTCGCCACCCTGGCCGCGCCGGCGCTGTCGCCGGACCGCATATAGATCACGCCATAACGGTCTTCCTTGCGGACGACCTTCAACTTCCTCGCCACGGTGGGGCCGAGAATGTAACCGACCTTGCGGCGATAGTCCTGCACGCGGTCGACGTTACTGGCCCACAGGTAGGATACGTCATAGGGCGCGTTGGCGACGGCGTCCGGTGCCGCGGCCGCCGCACCGGCGAAAACCGCTAGAAGAACGGTCAATCCTACGGCGAATCCCATTATCCTGTTTTTCATTCCACAGCACCGTTGTCGGTTTGTCAAAGCGGGTTCGTGCGCGGCTCGATACGCGAATCAGCCAGCCGTTCCAAAGGTTTGAATCACATTTGAGCCTGTTTGTGAATCCCTTTTTTTAGTATCGGCCTGGCGCTTCCAATGAAAAACCCGGACCAGGGCGGAGCGCCGGCTTGGACGGGTAACAACAATTTCAATCAATATCCCTGTTTCATCATACAGCCAGCGATGGGCCGGTTATCCCGCAAATCCGCGAAAATCGGGCCGCTTGGCCCCGCTGGCAACGCGTCTTACACAAGGACAACGGGCGCCGCGGCAATTTGTTCCGGGCAACCGCTAATAAATGGCGCATTTGGCCGCCTGCCGGTTCACATAACCGAACTGGGGTCAGGACCCATTAGGTCCAACATTATCGGATGACGGCAACGAGCCCAGAGTCGGCATCGATGGAACAAAAATGGATGTCCGCTCTTTATTGCTCCAGTAGACACTATCTGCCAAAACGGAGCAGTGTTTCAGCCCAGTGTCGGCAGCAGCGATTTTGTCGTCATTGACATGAAGTTTGAGTTTCGCCGTGAGGATATTGACGTGAAGAAGAACGTTTTGATAGTTGGTGGAACATCGGGCGTCGGTAATTTGCTCGCAGAGCACTATGTGTCGGACGGTCACAATGTGTGCATCACCGGTCGAAAGAACCCGTTTTTAGAGGGGGCAACATATAAGGAACTGCCGATAACAAACGCTTCGGCAAGCATGGGTGCTGACCTCGATCGGGTTCTGCAAGATTTCGAAAACATCAACACGCTGATCTATGCTG
>CAXMQC010000261.1:0-3660 GCA_964195285.1 Akkermansiaceae bacterium | reverse complement strand
GTTCGGTACATCGGCCTCCCGTTCGGCTCTCATGGGCGGCATGGCGGTCGCCGGTGCCTGCGACCGGATCGTCGAGGCAGCCCGGCCGATTGCCGGCCGCCTGCTGCAACACGACCCGGCGGATCTTGTGTTCGAGGCTGGTGCGTACAAGACGCATGACGGCAGCGCCAGCGTCGGGCTGGCCGAGGCCCTTGCCGCCGAAGGCGCCACCCTGGATGAAACCTTCCGATACAAGCGCGCGCCCGGCGTTTTCAATTTTCCCAACGGCTGCCATATCGCTGAGGTAGAAATCGACCCGGAGACCGGCGCCATTGAAATCCAGCGCTTTACCGCGGTGGACGACAACGGCGTGGTCCTGAACCCGATGATCGTGCATGGCCAGGCCCATGGCGCCATCGTCCAGGGTATCGGTCAGGCGCTGATGGAAAAAGCGGTCTACGATCGCGATACCGGTCAGCTTTTTACCGCATCGTTCCTCGATTATGCGATGCCCCGGGCCGATGACATCCCCGATCTGGACGTCTCCAATCATGTGGTGCCCTGCCGGACCAACGAGCTGGGCGTCAAGGGCGCGGGCGAAGGCGGTTGCTGCGCCGCACCACCCGCGATTGCCGGCGCGGTGGCCGACGCGCTGGGACATCTCGGCATTCGCCATATCGACATGCCGTTCACGCCCGAAAGGGTTTGGAAGGCGATCCGCGACCACGAATTTCGGACAGCTACATAGTTAAAATAGTTAAACAAGGAGGACCAGTTTGATGTTTCACAAATGCCGGACCCATGCGCCCTCGACAGAGGCCGGTGGCGGGCCGCGGCTGTCGGACGGATCGAAGACGCTGACCGTCGATATCCATTGCCACTGCGCCTGCCCGGCGGCGGTCGACATAATGAAGGCGGAAGCCGAGCGTACCGGGTATGTAGCACTGGCCTATGGCGGCGGGCTGACGGCGGACGTGAACCAGCAACAACTGATCGATATCAAGCCCAAGATGGAATCGTTGGAGGAACGCCTCGCCGACATGGACCGGATGGGCGTGGATATTCAGGCCATTTGCGCGCCGCCCTACCAGTTTTACTACTGGGCCGACCCCGAGACGGGCCGCGCGGCGGCGCGCGCAACCAATGACCATCTTGCCGAGACCGCCGCCCGTGAGCCCGGGCGCTTCGTTACGCTGGGTACCTTGCCGATGCAGAACACGGAGATGGCGGTGGCCGAACTCGAGCGCTGCGTCAAGGAGTTGGGCATGCGCGGCGTGGAAATCTCAACCAGCGTGCTCGACGAAGAACTTTCCAGCCCGCGGCTGGAACCCTTCTTCGCCAAGGCCGAGGCGTTGGATATCCTGATCTTCATCCACCCGTCCGGCTTTACACACCCGCAACGCTTCGATGCGCATTATTTCCTGAATCTGGTGGGCCACCCGCTGGAATCCTCGCTCGCCATTGGTTACCTGATCTTCGACGGGGTTCTGGACCGCCATCCGGGCCTGAAAATCTGCGTTGCCCATGGCGGCGGTTACGTGCCGGCCTATGCCGGCCGTTTCGATCACGGCTATCATGCGCGGCCCGACTGCCGGCAGCATATCTCGGAACCGCCGAGCAGCTATCTGAAGCGGCTCTATTTCGATACCATGGTCTTCGAGTCGGACCAGCTCGATTTCCTGATCCGGAAATATGGCGCCGACCATGTCCTGCTCGGCACCGATTATCCGTATGATATGGGCGATTACGACCCGGTCGGCCTGATCGACCGGGTCGAGGGTTTGAGCGAATCGAGCCGGACCGAGATATGCGGCGGGAACGCGGCGCGGCTGCTGAAGATCGGGCCGTGAGCTCGCCGTCCTGTGCGACGAAGGGACTGACGCCATGAAAGCAATGGTACTGGAAGTGGGCGGCGAACCGTTCGTTCCGAAAGACCTGCCGGATCCGGTTGCCGGGCCGGGCGAAGCGGTGGCCCGCGTCCTGGCCTGTGGCGCCGGCCTGACCATCCACCATGTCAGGGCCGGCCGGGTTTCGGCCGACTTTCCGCGTATCATCGGGCACGAGATCACGGCGGAAATCGGCGAGACCGGCGCCGGTGTCACGGAACTCGCGGTGGGCGATCCGGTCACCGCCCATTTCTATCTGACCTGCGGCCACTGCAAATGGTGCCGCATCGACCGCGAAACACTCTGCGAAAACTCGCTCGGCAATGTCGGGCGTGAAATCGACGGGGGCTACGCGGAATTCATAAAACTGCCGATGCGCAACTTCATCAAGTTGCCGGAGGCGCTGGACCACAGAGCCAATCCCGCGGAGATCGGTGTCATATGCGACGCCATCGCCACCCCGTTCAAGGTGCTACGCCATGCGCGTATCCGTCCCGGTGATCGGGTCGCCGTGTTCGGCGCCGGCGGCGGGGTCGGCCTGCATATGGTAATGATGGCCGCCTGGGCCCATACGCGGGTCATCGCGATTGATATCGCCGGGGACAAGCTGGCGGCATGTCGGCAGGCCGGCGCCGGCGAGACGGTCGATGCCTCGCGCGACGACCCGGCCGAAGCCCTGGCCGAGTTGACAAGCGGCCAGGGGGTCGACGTTGCCATCGACTTCGTATCCTCGGCCCAAACGCTGGAAGCGGCGACCGCGGCGCTGGGCCGCGGTGGACGGCTGGTGACGCTGGGCGGGTCCGGTGAAATTTTCCGCGCCCCGGCGATGGAAATGTTGAGAAAGGAGTTGGAACTGATCGGCAGCCGCTATGCGACCCGTCAGGAGATCATTGAATCCCTCGAGCTCATCGCGCGCGGCGAAATCTGGCCGATCGTGAGTGAGATTCGCCCCCTGGCGGAAGCCGAGGCCGTTCACGAATTATTGGATAAGGGGTCGGTAACGGGTCGCGCGGCGTTGATTGTCAGCTGATCCAGCGGACGATTCCAGCCACGCCGTCCACGCCGACCTGGCAGCCGTCGGGGATTTTTTGGGTCGCGTCCAGGACGCCGAGCACCATCGGAATTCCCCGCTCGCGGGCCAACGAGGCCAGATGCGTGGTGCTGCCCCCGAGTTCCGCCACCACCCCGGATACGCGCGGCAGAACCTGAGCCAGCGCCGGCCCGGCGACCCTGGTGACCAACACGTCTCCCGGCCCGACCCGGCCCAGCTCGCACTCGCAACTGATGACGCAGGCGCGGCCGGCGCCCCAGCCGACGCCACCGGGATGACCGCGAACGCCCGGATGGCGCAGCCAGATTTCGTCCGGTACCTGGGCCGGCTCCGTCTGCAGCGGCCGGGCCTGCAGCATCTTGATCCCGGCATCGTCCATCGCCCATTCGATTTCGACCGGCACACCCATCATGCCTTCTGCCTTGCGCATCATCCGGCCCAACGCGTGGATCTGTGATTCGTTCAGGCAAGGCTCCGCCGCCTGTTCCCGGGCAACAGCCTGGCTGCTTGGACCATGGCGGTGGCAATGTATGCTGTAGTCCTTGCGGCCTATCGTGGTCTCGGCAAGCTCGCCGTCGCCGGTCAGGTCATAGCGGTCCGGCACGACCTCGCCCTGGGCAATGGCTTCACCGAGGCCCCAGGTCGCACTGATCGACATGCCGCCGCCGGCGATCTGGCTGATGCCGCCACCAGAGGCACGCGCCTCTACCAGTGTCTGCACTAGAACGCCCATGGCCGTATCGT